>NZ_JBSGAW010000012.1:0-215600 GCF_053600955.1 Streptomyces sp. NPDC004838
GACGGATACGCAGGCGTGGTTCGCCAGCCAGGGAGTGGTCGCCGCGCTCGCGGGCGTCGCGATCTTCCTCTGCCGTCATCTCGGTGACGGCGAACCCCACGGCAGCGATTCGACGGAGAGCGTTCCGGCTGCGGGTGCGGCCGGAGCGGTTCCGGCAGACGGAACGGTGTTCTCAGAGCTTGGCGAGTTTGGCGTAGGGGCTGGGAATCCGGCCCTTGCGCCCGGCGAAGTCGACGAGCACAGCGATGTTGTCGCCTTCGACGGCGATGATTCTCCCCAGACCGAACTGGTCGTGCGAGACCCGGTCGCCCACCGCGTACTGCTCGATCGGCGGGTCCGCGGCCGTGCGGTTGAAGGGACTGGACGGCAGATGGCGCCGGGATCCGGCTGACTTGGTCATTGTCTCAAGTATGGTCCCTCCAGCCACGCCAGAACAACGTTCCGATCAGACAGTCGTCAGATCGAAACAGGTTCAGAACACAAAAGCGATCGGAGCACCGGCCCGAGGACCGGTGCCGAACCGGGTCAGAACAGCGCACTGTAGGCGTTCAGAGCGGGCTGTCCGCCGAGGTGGGCATAGAGCACGGTGGAACCGGGCCCGATCTCTCCACGGGTCACCAGATCGATCATTCCGGCCATCGACTTCCCCTCGTACACGGGATCCGTGACCATTCCCTCGGTCCGGGCCGCGAGCCGCATCGCCTCCAGGGTCACCTCGTCCGGAACTCCGTAGGTCCCCGCGTGGTAGCGCTCGTCCAGTTCGATGTCGTCGTCCGCCGGCCCGCGTTCCACCCCGATGAGCGAGGCGGTGTTCCGCGCGATGCGCCCGATCTGCTCCCGCGTCCGTGCGGGCGCGGCCGAGGCGTCGATGCCGAGAACGCGACGGGGCCGCCCGCCCGCCTCTTCGAGGGCCGCGAATCCGGCGATCATCCCCGCCTGGGTGCCGCCGGTCACCGAGCAGACCACCACCGTGTCGAAGAAGACGCCCGCCTCGCGTTCCTGTTCGGCCACCTCGTACGCCCAGTTGGCGAAGCCGAGCCCGCCCAGCGGGTGGTCGGAGGCCCCGGCGGGGATGGCATAGGGGCGTCCACCGCTCGCCTCGACCTCCCTCAGCGCCTGCTCCCAGCTCTCCTTGGTCCCGATCCCGAACCCCGCGGGGACCAGCCTCACATCCGCGCCCGCGAGCCGGCTGATCAGGATGTTGCCGACCTTGTCATAGACGGAGTCCGGCCATTCGACCCAGTTCTCCTGGACGAGGACGCAGCCGAGGCCGAGGCGGGCGGCGACGGCCGCGACCTGGCGGGTGTGGTTGGACTGGACCCCGCCGATGGACACCAGGGTGTCGCAGCCCTGGGCCAGCGCATCGGCGACGAGATACTCCAGCTTCCGCGTCTTGTTGCCGCCGAAGGCGATCGGCGAGTTGCAGTCCTCGCGCTTGGCCCACAGCTCGGCGCCGCCGAGATGGCCGGTCAGGCGGTCGAGACGGTGCACCGGGGAGGGACCGAACAGCAGTGGATACCGTTCGTACGACGAGATCGACACACTCAGCTCCTTTGATCCGGTTCATCGGGTTCGGTGGGTTCGATGGCTTCATCGGGTTCAGTGGCTTCGGTGGTTCGTCCGGCTCGGTGGCTTCGTCCGGCTGGGTGGCTTCGTCCGGCTCGGCGGGCGGTCTGCTCGATCCGGTCGAGCCGGTCGAGCCGGTCCGGTCAATCCGGCCCCGGGGACGGGCGGGGGTCTCGCGGCTCCGCGCGCTCTTCGAGTTCCCGCCAGATGCGCGCGGTGACGAGGGCCGCCTCCTCGGCGTCCCCGGCCGCGCACGCCCGGATCAGCCGGTCGTGCATCCCGGCCGACTCCAGCGCGCCCCGCTCGGCGAACGCCTGCCACTCGAGCCGCCGGATGAGCGGGGTGTAGCGGGCGATGGTGGCCGCGATCGCGCGGTTCCCGCAGGCGCGTACGAGCACATCGTGCAGTTGGTCGTCGGCCCGCATCGCCTCGCCGATCGCGCCGGTGTGTACGGCCCGTTCGAAGCGGACGTCGGCGTCGCGCATCTCGGCGATGTCGTCGGGCGTGAGCAGGGGCACGGCGGTCCGGGCGGCCAGTTCGTGCATGGCGCACACCACGACGCCCGCCTCCCGCACGGCACGCGGTTCGAGCCAGGTCACGCGGGTGTAGCTCTGCGGTTTGGTCTCGACGAGCCCCTCCTCGACGAGGCGGGCGAGCGCGTCGCGGACCGGTGCGCGGGAGAGACCGAGCCGCTCCGCGAGCACGGCGTCCCGTACGGGCTCCCCCGGTGGCAGCTCACCGCAGACGATGGCATCGCGGATGGCGATGTACGCCGTGTCCCGCAGCAGGGTCCGGCCGACGGGCCGCAGTGTCGCCATGAACTGAAATGTTAGATGTCAGTCCGCGTCGGCACAACGGCCCCGGCGGTCCCGGGTTGTCCGGGCCGCCGGGGCCGAGGCGCAGAAGCCGGGGCCGGGTCCGACGACCGGACGGCCGGGACCGCCGGGACTCCCAGGCACCGATCAGCGCGGAACGGCGGAGGCTACGCCCACGGCCAGTCGGCGTCACGTCCGCGCTCCAGCAGCGGCACCACGCGGAAGGCCGCGTCCGAGAGTCCGCCGAAGGTGTGCCGGCCGGACCCGCCCAACGGCGCGTGGCCCACACGGTGACCGGCCAGGTTCCAGGTGTAGACGGGAACGTCCTGCGGGACCTGCCGGGCCGGGTCGCCGTTGGGGCCGTACGCCGCCTGCTCATCGGTGATGATCAGCACTCGGTCATGGCCCTGGTAGCGCCGACGCACGGCCCCGGTCGTCCGGGTGCCGCCCAGGCCGCCGAATCCGCCGATGACCTTCAGCACCGAATCGTCCTCGCGGTACTTGACCCGGTGGCTGTCGGTGCCGAACTGCACCAGGTCCGCGCTCTGGGCCCGCAGCGCCGGACCCGCGGAAGGGCCACCGGCCCCGCGTGCCGCCGGAACGGCTACAGGCTGCGGCGCGAGCGGGCGCGGAACGCCGCCTTGCGGGCTTCCTTCGCCATGCGCTTGTCCGGGTGCAGCCTCCCCATCGCCTCCAGCACATCCGCCGTCGCGGGATGGTCCACCCGCCATGCCGCGTCGAAGAAGCCGCTGTGCCGGCCGGCCAGGCCCTCCACCAGCCCCTGGAGCTCCTCCAGATCGCCGCCCGCGTCCAGCTGCGCGGCGATCGTGTCGACGGACAGCCAGAAGATCATGGATTCGGAGGGCGGGGGCACATCCGCCGCTCCCCGCTCCGCGAGCCAGACGCGCGCGAGGCCGCCCAGCTCGGTGTCGTCGAGGACCGCGCGGACCTCGGGCTCGGCCTGGCGGCCGACAAGGGTCAGCGCCTGCTGGCACCGCAGCCTGCGCAACGGCGCGCCGTCGTCCGAACCACGCGCCGCCGCCAGCAGCTCATGCGCCGCGACCGCGGGCTCGTACCGGGCGAGCCACTGTTCCGTCTCCGCGCGGGCCGCGGTCTCGGGGTAGTGGGCCAGCCCGTCGAGCAGCACATCCGCGCCCTTGCCCGCCAGCTCCCCCACCGCGGGCGCGTCGACCCCGGCCTCCAGCATCCGCGCCCGGACGCCGTAGAGCCCGAGCGGGGTCAGCTTGACCAGTCCGTACCGGGACACGTCGTCGTCCTCGACGGCCGCGCCGGCGTCCTCGGCGTCGGCCTCCGCCATCAACGCCTCGTCCACCGGCTGGTACTCGACGAGTCCGATCTGCTCCAGCAGCCGGAACTGGTCGTCGAGCCGGAGCATCGCCACCGAGACCTGTTCGAGTACGTCGTCGGTGGGCTCCCCCATGTCGTCGGGGACGATCATCGACGCGGCGAGCGCGGGCAGGGGAACCGGTTCGTCTCCCGCGCCGCCGTCAGTCACGGTCAGCAGATACAGATTCCCGAGGACGCCGTCGAGGAAGTCGGCCTCGCCCTCGGGATCCCAGTCCAGTACCGCGTAGTCGATCTCGCCGTCCTCGTTGATCGCGTCCGTGAGATCGTCCAGCAGCGGGGCGATGGCGTCCGCGTGGGCAGCCTCCAGCGCCTCCAGCCAGATGGCGAGGATGTCCTGCGGCCCGCCGGTGGCGATCAGCCCGAGGTTCTCGCCCCCGGCCGCCGTCCCGTACTCGGCGTGCTCGGCGGCATCGTCGCCGGGATCCTCGATCTCCACGAGACCCGAGTCGACGGCCGCCCGCCACGCCTCGCTGGCGTACGCCTGCCCCTCGTCGTCGTCCGCCAGCCCCAGCGCGACAGCCGCCGCGGGCAGTTGCTCGTCGGCCAGTTCGCCGCCCGCGCCCACCCTGGTGTCCGGGCCCGCCCACCTGGCGAGCCGCACGGCCCTGGCCAGCAGGGGCGCGGCGAGCGCGGCCCGCGCCAGCTCCGCGTCCGAGTGCAGCCTTACGGGCGGCAGGGTAGGACGGTCTTGGGGCATCTGGATGCTTCTCCTCGGGGGATACGGGTTCCGGGCGTGGCCCCGGGGCGGTTCCCCAGCGTAGACGCATTTCACCGGGTTTCGCCGCGTGCAGGCGGTTCCCGGACAGTTGGCCGGATGCTTCACCCACACCACTCCCGTGCCGACGTCGCCCCGGGACGCGCCGGACGCCGCTCGCCGCCGCCGCGCGCTCCCGCCCCGGACAGTCGTCGCTTCATCCGCCCGACCGTCTCCGTACACCCGCCCGCTCTTGACAAGTTCCCTTCACAGCAAAGAGATTGACGCGCGTAGAGCAAGAGCGCTCAACGGCTCTCCCCAACTCGGTTCCCTCCCTCGATCCCGGAGTACTGATGCCTTCCTCCGTCATACCGAGAACGGCCGCCGTGGCGGCCATCGTCGCCTCCGCTCTGGCCGCGGGCCTGCTCGGCGGCCCCTCCGCCGCGTCCGCGGAGGCCACCGCCTCCGGGGCCGGGGTCCGTATCCACGACATCCAGGGCTCCACCCGGACATCCCCGCTGGCCGGGAAGCCGGTCACGGACGTTCCGGGCATCGTCACGGGCGTGCGGACCTACGGCTCGTCGCGCGGATTCTGGTTCCAGGACCCGGAGGGCGACGGCGATCCGGCGACCAGCGAGGGCGTCTTCGTCTTCACGGGAGCCGGCTCCACGCCGACCGTGAAGGTGGGCGACGACGTCCTCGTCTCGGGCACGGTCACCGAGTTCGTGCCGGGCGGCGTCTCGTCAGGCAACCAGTCGCTGACCCAGATCTCCCGGCCGACGGTCACGGTGCTGGCCTCCGGCAGGCCGCTGCCCGCGCCGGTGACCGTCTCCGCGCGGTCCGTGCCCTCCGCGTACGCCCCGGCCGGAGACCCCGCCGCGGGCGGCAGCGTCAACGCGCTCCCCCTCGACCCGCGCACGTACGCCCTCGACTACTACGAGTCCCTGGAAGGCGCCAATGTCCGGGTCGACACCTCCCGGATCGTCGGCGCGACCGACCCGTTCGCGGAGCTGTGGGTCACGGTCAAGCCGAAGGAGAACCGCGGCGCCCGCGGCGGCACGCTGTACGGCTCGTACGATGCGCAGAACACCGGTCGGCTCCAGATCCAGTCTCTGGTCCCGCTCGCCGAGCAGTCCTTCCCGAAGGCGAATGTCGGCGATGTGCTGAGGGGCCGTACCGAAGGCCCGCTGGACTTCAACCAGTTCGGCGGCTACACGATCGCGGCGCGGACCCTCGGCACGGTCGTGGACCGCGGACTGAAGCGGGAGAAGACCCGCCCCCAGAGCCGTGGTGAGCTGGCGGTGGCCACGTACAACGTGGAGAACCTCGACCCGTCCGACCCCCAGGAGAAGTTCGACGCGCTGGGGAAGGCCGTCGTGGAGAACCTCTCGTCGCCCGACATCCTGGCCCTGGAGGAGATCCAGGACAACACCGGCGCGAGGAACGACGGCACGGTCGCCGCCGACCAGACGGTGAAGAAGTTCACGGAGGCGATCGTCGCGGCGGGCGGCCCGGCGTACGACTGGCGCAGCGTCGACCCGGAGAACAACCAGGACGGCGGAGAGCCGGGCGGCAACATCCGCCAGGTCTTCCTCTTCAACCCGGAGCGGGTCTCCTTCACCGACCGCCCCGGCGCCACCGCGACCGCCCCGACCGGCGTCGTACGGGAGCGGGGCAGGGCCGCCCTGACGCTGTCACCGGGCCGGGTCGACCCGGTGAACGCTGCCTGGGGGTCCAGCCGCAAGCCGCTCGCGGGCGAGTTCTCCTTCCGCGGCCGGCCGGTCTTCGTGATCGCCAACCACTTCAGCTCGAAGGGCGGCGACGAGGCCCTCACCTCGCACCACCAGCCCCCGACCCGGTCCTCGGAGGTCAGGCGCCTTCAGCAGGCGCAGGCGGTGAACGCCTTCGTCAAGGAGCTCCTGAAGGCCGACCGGCGCGCGGACGTCCTGGTCGTCGGCGACATCAACGACTTCGAGTTCTCGGCCACGACGAAGGCGCTCACGGACGGCGGGGCGCTCCACGCGGCCGTGAAGTCCCTGCCGAGCCGGGACCGCTACTCGTACGTCTACCAGGGCAACAGCCAGGTGCTGGACCAGATCCTGACCAGTCCTTCGGTGGGCGACTTCGAGTACGACAGCGTGCACATCAACGCGGAGTTCGCGGAGCAGGACAGCGACCACGACCCGCAGGTGCTGCGCTTCCGTCCGTAGCGCGGCACCCGCACCGGCAGGCACCGGTCACCGGGAGGGCCGGCCACGGAGAGCGGCTCCCGGCGTGCGGCCTACGCGTTCGGACCGGGGCTCGGTCCGGGCGCGTAGCGCCGCACGCCGCCGCCGGTCGGGCCCGGCCGGATCCGCGCCTTGTGCCACAACCCGCCCGGCGAGCCCATTCATCAGATCTGCTTACCATTCACCCCTAGCAGATCTCAGTAGACCTTCACAGTCGGCCGGACCCAGACTGAGCGCATGACACCTTCACGACCTTTCGGCCGTGCTCTCTGCGCGATGATCACGCCCTTCACCACGAGCGGTGGACTGGACCGGGAAGCCGCCGCGCGCCATGCCCGTGAACTGGTCGCTCAGGGGTGCGACGGGCTGGTGCTCGGGGGTACCACCGGCGAGTCCACGACCACGTCGGAAGCCGAGAAGGCCGCGCTCGTACGGGCCGTGCGCGAGGCGGTCGGCGACGGGGTGCCGCTCGTCGCGGGCGTGGGCACCGCGGACACCCGCCACACGATCGCCCTGGCCAGCTCGGCGGAACGCGCGGGCGCGGACGGGGTGCTGGTGGTCACCCCGTACTACAGCCGCCCACCGCAGCCCGCCGTCGAGGCGCACTTCCGGTCGGTCGCCGACGCGGCCGGCATTCCCCTGATGCTGTACGACATTCCGCACCGCACCGGCACGCGCATCGAGACCGACACGCTGCTGCGGCTCGCGGAGCATCCCCGGATCGTGGCCGTCAAGGACTGCGCCTACGACCTTCTCGGTTCGACCAAGGTCATCGCGCGCACCTCGCTCGCGTACTACTCCGGCTGCGAGGAGCTGAACCTTCCCCTGTACGCGGTCGGCGGCGCGGGTTGTGTGAGCACCGTCGCGAATGTGGCCCCTCGTGCCGTGCGGGCCGTCCTCGACGCTTTCGACCGGGGCGACACCGCTCAGGCCGCGCGCCTGAATCAGCGGCTGGTCCCTCTCACGGAGCTGATGATGGCCTCGGACCTCCCCGGTGCGGTGACCGCCAAGGCGCTCCTGGGCGCGGGCGCGGTCCGCCCGCCCCTGCAACCCGCAGACGCGGTCTCCCTCGCCCGGTTGCGCGAGGCCCATGCGGCTCTGACGAGCGCGTGACCCCTCCCCCGCGCCGTCGTTCGAGCCGCGGGGACAGGGTCGAAGCCGGTCCGGGCGGCCGGGGCCGGCGGAGAGCCGGGCCCGGCAAGACCCGGACGGCAGGCCCTAGTTGTGGCTGTGGAGGACCTCGTTCAGCCCACCCCACACGGCGTTGTTCGGCCGCGCCTCCACCGCCCCGGTCACCGAGTTCCGCCGGTAGAGGATGTTGCTCGCCCCGGACAGCTCACGCGCCTTGACGATCTCCCCGTCCGGCATGGTGATCCGCGTCCCGGCCGTGATGTACAGCCCCGCCTCGACCACGCACTCGTCGCCGAGCGGGATGCCGACACCCGCCTCGGCCCCCACGAGGCAGCGTTCGCCGATGGAGATGATGACGTTGCCGCCGCCGGAGAGCGTGCCCATCGTGGACGCGCCGCCGCCGATGTCGGAGCCGTCGCCGACGACGACGCCGGCGGAGATGCGGCCCTCGACCATCGACGTGCCGAGCGTGCCCGCGTTGAAGTTGACGAAGCCCTCGTGCATCACGGTGGTGCCCTCGGCGAGATGCGCGCCGAGCCGGATCCGGTCCGCGTCGGCGATGCGCACGCCCTTGGGCGCGACATAGTCCGTCATCCGCGGGAACTTGTCGATGCTGGTGACCTGGAGGTGCAGACCCTCGGCACGCGCGTTGAGCCGGACCGTCTCGATGTCGTCGACGGCGACGGGCCCCAGCGAGGTCCAGGCGACGTTGGCGAGGAGCCCGAAGATCCCGTCGAGGCTCTGGCCATGGGGCTTGACCAGCCGGTGCGAGAGCAGATGGAGGCGGAGGTACGCGTCGTGCGCGTCGAGCGGCTTGTCGTCGAGGGAGGAGATGACCGTGCGTACGGCGACGACCTCGACGCCACGGCGGGCGTCCGGGCCGATCGCCTTCGCGGCTCCGTCACCGAGGAGTTGGGCGGCGCGCTCGGCGTCGAGCCGCTCGGTCCCGGCCGGACCGGCTTCGGCGGTCAGCTCGGGAGCGGGGAACCAGGTGTCGAGAACGGTGCCGTCGGCGGTGAGAGTGGCGAGCCCGGCGGCGACGGCGCCGGTGGTACGGGGAGCGGTGGTATCGGTCATGAGGAGAACCTAACCGCCGACGCGCCCCCTGGGCGAACCCATCTCACACCCCGGCGCGAACGACGGGAACGCCCGCCCCGCAGGGCACGATGCGCCGCCCCCCGGAGGGCGCGGCCCACGGACGCACCCCGGAACACGCGCCCCCGTCGCACGCGCGACGCCCGCCCCCGCCGCACCGCGCTCAGCCCAGCACCCGCGCCAGCATCTCGCGCGCGTACTCCGCGTCGTATGCCCAGCCCGTCAGGAGCACCTGTAGACAGATGCCGTCCATCATCGCCACCAGCGCCCGCGCGGTGGCCGGGTCGGTGCGCCCGGACAGCGCCTCGGCGACGCACTCGGCCCACTCCGCGGCCACCGGCCGCAGCGCGGGCTTGCGCAGGGCGGCGAGATACAGCTCGTACTCCAGCTCGACCCCGGCGCGCTCGCCGGAGAGCCACACCCCCATCACGCGGGCGAGTTCCGCGGCGAGGTCGACGTCCGGATCGGTGAGCGCGGAACTGTTCCGTACCGCGCCCGCGAAGTTCTCGTTGGCCTGCCGCAGCGCGGCGATCAGCAGCTCGTCGAGGGAGGCGAAGTGATACGTCGTCGAGCCGAGCGGCACATCCGCCTCCGCCGCCGCGGTGCGATGGCTGAGGCCGGCGATCCCGCTCCGCCCGACCACCCGGATCGCCGCGTCGATGATGCGCTGCCGCCGCTCCGGGTCGTACCGGCGGGCCATCAGTGGGCTCCGCCCATGTTGAGCACCACCACTCCGGCGATCACCAGCACGATCCCGGTGAACTTGAGCAGGCTGGTCGACTCCCCGAGGAAGAGCATGCCGATCGCGGCGACGGCGGCCGTGCCGACACCGGCCCATATCGCATAAGCGGTGCCGACCGACATCGTCTTCAGCGTCTGCGCGAGCAACGAGAAGGCCAGCAGATACCCGAGGACCGTGAGAACCGAGGGCCAGAGCCTGGTGAACCCCTCGCTGTACTTCATCGCCGTCGTGCCCGCCACTTCGGCCACGATCGCCGCGGCCAACAGTCCGTATCCCATGCGTACGACTGTACACATCGCTGTGTACGGCCGTACATACCAGGCCAGCGGGTGACAGTGACCCGACAAATCCGTTACCGATACCGTGTCCGATCGGGCACAGTGCGGGCAGAACCCCCGCGGCGCGGACAGGACGCACGCGCGGCCGAGCACCTCAGCAACGGGAGAGGACCTCAGTGGCTTTCGGAAACACCCCTCATGGCTGGGGCGGCTGGGCTCCACCGCCGCCCAAACCGGGAGTGATACCCCTGCGTCCGCTCGACCTCGGCGAACTCCTGGGCGGCGCCTTCGCCACACTCGGCCGCTACTGGAAACCGCTGCTCGGCATCGTCGTGACGCTGTATCTGCTGGCCACCGCGGTCATGGGAGCCGTGTTGGTGATCGCGTACCAGCGGATCGAGGAGAGCCTCGACGCCCTGCTCGTTCTCAGCGGGCGGGATCCCGTATGGAACGACTTCCGGCCCCTGGTCGTCGCGTCGATCGTGGTGGTGTGCGTGGGGGCGGTCGTCATGATGTTCACGACCGCCCTGGTGTCGGCCGTCTGCCAGGTGGTCCTCCAGGACGCCGTGCTCGGCAGGGCCACGACGGCCGGCGCCGTCTGGGGGCGGGCCTGGGCGCGGCTCCCGGCCGTCCTCGGCACGGTCCTGCTGACCGGGCTGATGTATCGCTGAAGGACCCTATGAAGAGGTCGACAGCCCCCAAATTAACGCCACGCCGAGCAAACCGAGACACAAGAGGGAAACAGCCAGGCGCCAGCCAGGATTCATCAGTCGGTCTCCTGTTCCGCGATGTGAGAGCGGCGGGCCGGGGAACCGCCCGCGGTGAGTGCGGGGCCGCCGACACGCGATCACGGCCCGCCGTCCATGTCACCCCTCGATCTGAAATGTACCCAGCCAGGTACAGACGCGTAAACGGTGATCATCAGAGCGTGGGCGGGTGCCCACCGATCTGCCGCCGCCCTGGGTCCTCGACCGCCGCGAGGCCATCGGCCGCACGATCCGCGAGACCCGCACCCGAGCCCGGCTCTCCCAGGAACGGCTCGCCGAGATGGTCGACGCCGACCGGAAAACGATCAACCGGATCGAGTACGCCGTCACGGATCCACCCTTGTCGCTGCTGCTCCGCATCGCCCGCGCCCTCGGCGTGTCGCTGTCCGAACTGGTCCGGGAGTAGACCGGGGTCACGGGCACGCCCACACCTCCGTGTCGAGTTTGTGCGCACCGGACTGGCCGCGTGCCCAGCCGCGGTACACCGCACCGGTGGTGAGGCGGCGTCCGCATGCGTAGCAGTCGTAGCCCTGGTACGCGCGCCAGGTCAGGTCTTCCACGGGCGGCACGGGGGCGTCCTGGCACCGCGGCGGCGGGGGCTGGCCGGTCATTGCGGCTGGTCGCGGCGTGCGGGAGTGCCCGGGGCGCGGACGGTGCTGCCGTTCGAGCCCGTCGGGTGGTCCAGCGGCAGCAGCCCTTTCCGGGCGCGGCAGGCCGGGCAGGCATAGAGGGTGCGGCCGGCGGAGCCCGAGGGCTGATGGGTGATGGCGACGGCGACTGTGCCGGACGTGGTGAGGCACCAGGTGCAGAAGTGCTTCACTGCGCCTCCATCGTGAGTTGAGCCCAGAGGCTGTGTAGGTCGTCGGAGGTGCCGGATGCCTGCGACAGGCCCCTGATGATGAGGGCGCCCGGCCCGTGGGTCTGGAGGACCGGCAGGGGGTGGTATCCGGTGGCACTGATGCGCACGCGAGGTCCGGCGGTGGAGATGGTCATTTCGACGATGTCGGGGTGGCGGTCGGGTCCGCTGCCGAGGATCGCCGTGAACAGCTCAGTGGCGATAAGGGGTGCGTCCTCGTGGGCCAGGTGACTGCGTGTCCATTCGCGGACGCGTCTCACCTCTAAGGGCGTTCCTTTGAACGGCTGCCGCCAGGTGTGCCCCGTTTCGGGCATGGCTGTACCCCGGATTCCGTCGCTATCTGAGTACGGATAGTGTTTATCTGTACTCAGATTGTCGCTGGAGTTGGCGCAGGTCAAGTAGGAGGGGAGAGTATGTGTGTACAGATTGACGCGATCTTCGAGGCAGGCGGTGTGGCAGTGGCACAGCCCGAGTACCTGCGGATCGCCGCTGACCTGCGGCGCCGCATCTCCTCCGGCGAATTCGGGCCAGGCGACCGCCTGCCCACCCTCCCCGCCCTCTGCACGGAGTACCGAGTCTCCGAAACCACCATCCGCAACGCCCTCGGACTGCTCCGGGGCGAGGGCCTGATCGAGACCAGAGCACGGGCGGGGACGCTGGTCCGCCCCCGGCCGCCCGTACACCGCCTGCCCGCCGACCGCTACCGCAGCACCCCCGGGGCCGCCTCCACCCCGTACACCCGCGACCAGGGCATCGGATGGTCCGAGTACCGCCTCGACAAACGCTTCGAGAAAATCCAGGCCGACGCGGAACTCGCCGCCCTCTTCGAGTGCGAGCCCGGTGAGCGGCTCCTCGCCAGGCACTTCGTGTTCTTCGACACCGGCCTGCCCACGCAGATGTCCACCAGCTACGTCCGCTGGACCGACGTGGCCGGCACACCGGTCGCCGACCCGATCAACGAGCCGTGGCCCGGCGGTACGCGAGCACAGATGGCGAGCCTCGGCATCACCGTCACCAGGATCACCGAGAGCTTCACCGCGGCAATGCCGACCGAGCTGGAGGCCGCAACCCTCCAGATAGGGGCGGGGGTGCCGGTGATCCGGTACACGCGACGCCACATCGCTGACACCGGGCGCGTCGTCGAGGTGGCCCATCCGATCGTGCGCCGCGGCGACACAACGGTCGTCGACGTCGTCATCGACCTCAACGACTGACCCCGGGTCCGCCCGGCCCCTCCTCGTGCGGCCGGGCGGACCCGCATGGGGAGCCCAGCATCCACCCGGCTGCTCCTGGCGGCTCGGGGTGTCAGTGCGGAATCGTAAAATCGTGTCATGCCCTCGACTCCTGCCGGTGCCCCGGCACGCTCTGCCGCGGAGCTGAACGCCCGTATCCGCGAGCTGTGGGCCCATGGCCGGCTGCCCGACGAGAGGCGGCCGGAGTACGAGGCCCTGCTCGTCGCCTGGGCGCAGGCGGTCGAGGCCGAGCGCGAGGCCACGGCCGAGGCCGCGTAGCCCGGACATGACGAAACCGCCCCCTTCCCGCGCGAGGCGGAAGGGGGCGGTGTGTAGGACTCTCAGCCAGCGGCCGGCGGCGGCTCCTCCGTCGGTTCCCCCTCAGACGTCGGCTGCGGCACCACTCCGGCATCGGCATCCGCCACGGCGAGGAGGAAACTCCAGTCCGCTTCGCTCAACCGGAAATTGTTGACGTCGATATCCATGAGACCCCTCGTCCGAGTGCCAGTGCCCGGCGATTGTGGCGGGTCCGGGCAGTGAGCCGCCAGAGACGAGCAGCGATTGCAGAAACCGACAAGGGCTGTGCACGGATCGTCATGGTGCGCGCCGGTGTCGGCCGGGATCGTGGGTTCCGAAGCACAGCACCCGGCTTCCGGAGGATCCATGCTGAAGGGGAATCCCCCAGCGCCGATGGCATGTCGCCGGGACGAGAGCATCAAACCGTGACAGAAGGAGCAATCCATGCGTATCCGTCGTGCCGCCGCGGCCACAGCCGTCGGCGCCCTGGTCACCCTGGGGGCCATGGCCGTCCCTGCCCAGGCGGCTCCCCCAGCGTCAACCTCAAGCACCACCGGAACCTCCGGAGTTCAGCTTGCGGCTGCAAGCTGGCATTTCTACAGCAGCCACTACTCCGCACACGATTGCGCGGTGGCGGGGCATTACTGGAAGAGCCTGCACCCCACTTGGAAAGACAAGTGCGAATTCGGTCCCAGCTCAGACGGCATCTGGAAGTACCACCTCTACATGTGGTACTAGCAGGCAGTCGGTGACCGTGTCACTTTCCACGGAGGCCGCCCCGCAGACTCCATAGAACACACGAAGCCGCCCCCTGCCTCTCCCGAAGGAGAGACAGGGGGCGAGGGGTGCGGGGCCGGACTCGAACCAGCGTCTGCACCGGGTATGAACCGGCTGCTCTGTGCCTGTTGAGCTACCCGAAACCCGGTCACGGTGAGGTCGGCGGGCCGCCGGTCAGGGTGACGTCCACCCGGTCGACCGCGTCCCGCATGCTGCGCCCGTCGTTCGGCCGTACCTCGTGCTCGACCGCCGTCACCCGCGTCTCGATCGAGCCCAGTCGCTCCATCACCCCGGCCCGCGCGGGGACTCCGGGCCGGGCCGGCTCGCCGTGCCAGTCGTCGATGATCTGCCCCCCGCGGACGGCCATCCGATAGATCCAGCGCAGCACGGGCCAGGCCAGCGCGGTGATCGCGAGCACGGCGGCCGCGCCGCCGCCGAGCCACAGCAGCAGGCTCATGACCACCCCCCATCCCTGCGCGCCAGGCCGTCCAGCCCGTCATCCGCACCGGTACGCAGCCACCCGGGCAGCAGTCTCTGTACCCCGGGTAGAGCCATGACGCGGGCGGTGCCGCCGGCGACGGCGAGCGCGCCCGCGACCCACGGCAACGAGGCCGGGATGCCGGACGCGGACACGATCGCGGGGAGCGCGACGGCCAGGCCAAGCCCGGTCTGCAGCACGGTCCGGACCGCGCGCCGGTTGGAGTCCTTCATGATGACCACCTCTCAGTTCTTCACGGTGAAGCCGTGCTTCTTGCCCAGCGCCGTCAGGGACTTGGCGCCGGGGATGCCGTCGGCCGCGGCCCCTGTGTAGCCGCACCTTCGCTGCCAGGCCGCGTACGCGGTCCGGGTGCTCGTGCCGAAGTGGCCGTCGAGGTAGGTCTTCGCCAGGAGTCCGGCGTCGACCAGGGCTACCTCCACGGTCCGCACACCGGCGTAGGAGACCGGTGTGCCCTTCTTCGCGGGATCGGTGCGCGCGGCCGTGATCAGCCTGGAGAGGTCGACGACCGGGAGCTTCGGCGGGATGGGGGGCTTGGGCTTCGTGGGCGGTTTCGGCGCGCCTCCCTTCAGGCGGTCGGCGATCCGGGCGCGCATGGAGTCCATGGTGAAGCCGCGGGGGTCGATCTTGCCGGGCTGCCATTCGAGATGGCCGATGACCGACCGGGAGGACCAGCCGTGGACGCGGCAGATCGCGGCCGCGGCCTTCTCGATCGCCTCCAGCTGGACGGCGGGCCACGGATCCTTCCCGTCGCCGAGGTTCTCGCACTCGAAGCCGTAGAAGTGGCGGTTGCCGTCGACCGTCGCCTCGTTGTCCGCCGGCAGGGCCCGTTCGGCGATCACGGCGGCCAGCACGTCGTCATCGCCCAGACCGGCGTGGTTCGCCCGGCCATACCCGACGAGGTGCACAGTGCCGTCCTTGGCGATCATGCCGTGACACAGCGGCCCCGGCAGACCCGCATACCCGTCACGCACGATCCTCACCGTGTCTGCCGTACCGCGCGTGACCGTGTGATGGATCATCACCCCGTGCACCGGACCCCACGGCCCCTTGCTGTTCCGGTTGCGGGCACGCCAGTTACCGACCTCGACGACCTTCAGGCCCTCGGCGAGGAGAGCGCGGAGCAGCCGGTCGGCGGTCATGGGTGGGGACATGCTGGCCTCCAGGGCGTAGAAATGCCCCGGCCGGATCGGCTCGGGGCGGGGCGTACGGGGTGGGGTTAGACGACTTCGGTGATCGTGATGTCCAGGCGGGAGTACTGGGCGAAAGATCCTGCTCCGCCCGCGCCGTTGATGACGCCTTGCATGGTGAGGGTGTGTGCTCCGGCGGCGGCGAGGGTGCCGGACCAGAGCATGGCGACGGTGTCGCGGTCGAGGGTGTCCATGGCATGGATCGCGAACCCGGACTGGCCAACCGTGTCAACGGTGAGGCGGCCGACCATCAAGTTCGCGGCGTGGACCGTGGTGACGGAGCAGTCGAACACCCCGACCGCCGAGTACCGGGCGTTCGCTGCTTTGGTCGTCAGGCTGACGGACAGGCCGGGGATGGTCTGATACGTCGTGGTCGCGGTCAGGGAGCCGCTGGCCTCGGCCGCGTACGGCACGGGCTGCATGCGGTCGAGCTGCCCGGCTTTCAGTGTCTGTCCGGCACGGAATGCCACAGTCGTCCCCTTATCTCTTATAGGGCCAGGATCAGGGGGTCGGCCAGGCGGACATCGGCCGCCGCCGCATGGGCCTGGACGACGCCGTTCACGGCGCGGACCACGGTGAACGTTTGCGGGGACGCGGCCCCGGTGATCGCGGTGACGGTGACGCGCTCGTCCCCGCATATGACGTCGAACGGCACCTCGTCCGGCATTGCCCCGGCTTGCGCGGGCCGGAGCGCGGGGTGGGCGACCCACGCCACGTCCGCGGGCGGCGGCGTGCCGCCCACGACGGCGGGATGGATGCTGGCCAACGCTGCCGTAGCCGGCGCCGTCACGGTCAGCTCGACCCAGGTCCACTGATGGGCGGCGACGGACCGGTTGTTGTTGCTGGTGGACAAGTACGTGCTGCTGCCCGTGAACCAGTTCACATTGAGAGCGACGGTCCGCGAGGTGGCGCACCGGAGCCACCCGGACACCGTGTACTGCTGCCCCGCCGTGACCGCCACCCGGCTGCTCGACGCGGAGGGGAACGTCGCGATCCCGTCGGGCACGACGCGGAGCGCCCACTTCCCGGCCGCCGGGGCAGGAACAGGCACGGGCACGCGGCTAATAGCGGCGCCCTGCCCGGTCCAGCCGGACAGGCCCGTCTCGACGTCAGGGGTGAGCGGGGCTGGCGCGGTCACCCACACCGGGCCCGCGGTGGTCGCCACGGACCAGGATGTCGCCGTCGCCGAGATCCCGGAGACCAACTCGGAGCCCTCCGTGTCCAGGCGGCCGAGGACCGGGTCCTCCAGCACCCCCACGGTCCACGGTGCGGCCGGCGCGCACGTGAAGGTGATGCGCCAGGATTCGGCGCCGATCTCCTCTTCGTAGCCGCGGATCAGGAGATCGATCGGGCCGATGCCGTGGCCCCGCGGGGGGTTGAGGATGCGGATCACGTCGCCGACGTCCGCGAGCAGGATGTCGTCGATCAGCGCATACACCCGCGAGTTGCCCAGGTCGAGGGTGAGCCTGGTGTAGCGGACGCCGGCGTAGGTGCCCAGGTGCAGCATCCACGCGGCATGCTGCTCCGGCTGCACATCGTCAAACAAATTGAAGGTGTGCTCGACGTCGTACAGGCCGACGCCGTCGGGCGGGTCCTGCACCGACAGCGTGCCGGTCTCCTGGACCGCCCGCCCGCTGGACCCGCCCTTGCGCGTCACCGTGATGTCGTTTTGGGTGAATTTGTCGTCGTCGGCAGGCCGGAACGGGGCGGAGATCACTCCGGTGGCGGCGTCGAGGACGAGGGTGGGGGGCTGGGTGTAGAGGGTGTCGTGGCCCCGGTAGACCAGGGCCCGCCCGTCACGCTGCTCCATCAGGAGGCCGAGGTCCGCGGTCGCCGCGGTGGTGAGCGCGTCGAGGAAACGCTCCTGGTGCTGCGGCCCGAGAGGGACCTGGTCCTCGGGCAGCCCGGACATCGTCGCGGGGACGCCCTTCTCGGCGGCGGTGCGCAGGATGCGGGTGCCGGCCGCCTCACCCGGGTATCCGCACAGAGCCTTGTACACGGCGGCCGCGGTGGGCGGCGAGAGGCCCCAGCAGGTGAGGTAGCCGACGGACGGGGCCTGCCCGGACAGCCCCTCCCAGCTGAGCCGGACGCTGGCCAACCCCTTGTAGGCGATGGGGATGGTGTTCTCGCCGCGCTCCACGCCGTCAAGGTAGAGCTTCCACTGGGTGGCCCCCGCCCCCAAGATCAAGTTCGCGGTGAGCCGGATGTGGTGGGGGGCGTCGGTGTAGATCCCGGCGCCGGTGATCGTGGCCAGGAGGCTGGTGGAGCTGCCCGTGTCGGCGACCGTGGTCCGGAAAAGCTGCACGCTGTCGCCGCCCGACTGGAACACCAGGCTGAACGCGTTCCGCGGGTTCGCGTCGGTGCCGGCGCCGATGTCGGTGGCGGTGAGGACCTCACCGCCCGCGGGGCCGCTCCGGCACAGGTCGACGTGCCATTCGTCCGCCACGCCCGCCGGGCTGGGGACGGGGGCGCCGATGCTGCCGGTGGTGTCCGCGGGCAGCCGCACCGTGGGGTCGTTCCAGGCCCCGATTTTCCCGTCGGCCCATCCCATGGTGGCGGTGCCGTCGGTGATGGCGGGCAGCAGCGGCGCCGGGCCCGCGGTGAGGGGGGCCGCGCCGGTGGCGGTCTCGCCGTCGGTCATCGGCCAGCACGCCAGCGGCGGCGTCGCCTGCGCGCCGATGAGGTACCGGATCGCGGACGGAATCGGCTTCTTCCCCGCGTCGAGGCGGCGCATGATCCCCGCCGGCGCGATCGGCACCCAGGCGTCGTTCCCGGACAGATCCCGCTCCTGCGGCCAGGACGGCACCTCGCCCTCCAGCCGCACATGCCGGTTGGTGACGGTGGTGTTGCCCTGGAGGGTCCAGACCAGTCCGGACAGGTCGGTGAGGGTAGTGTCACCAGCCTGATGCAGGGTGAGGTCCAGGTCCGCCGCTACTGGGCCGTCTATCCCGTTGCGCACCTGCAGGCGGTACAGGCTCCCCGTGAAGCGCGCCGCCGAGTTGGTGTCCGGCAGCAGGTTGTAGGTGGTCCCGCTGGCGACCTCGAGTGGCGCCGATCCAGCGTGGAGGGTGGTGGTGCCGGCTTGGGTGACCGGGTCACCCAGAGGCGTCCAGGGGCCGTTCACGCCGCTGTGCCCGTAGTAGAACCGGCCGGTGCAGCCCCCCGCTCCGTTGTCCACGTCCAGGGTGACGCGCAGCGCGATCCTCCGCCCGGCGTGGGCGGGCACCGGCACGGTGGATCTCATGAACCGCCGGTCTGCGAACATCCCGGTGGGCGTCCAGACCAGCCCGAGGACGCCGGTGGGGTCGATCGTCCATGACCAGGAGCGGCCCGTAGTGGAGCTGAACCGCAGGGCGAGCATCTGTCCGAAGGCGAAGTACCCCGGCGGCGGCGCAGCTCGCCAGCTGACGGCGGCCGCGTCCATCCGCAGGTCGATGTCACCGGTGATGGCGAGCTGCGGATGGTCCGGGGTGCTGATCCTGTCATTGATGACATTGATGCCACCGGGCAGACGCAGCCACGGCGACCCCGCCTCCACCATGAACCGGATCGGCGTGTTCCGGCCGATCTTCCCGTACAGCGGACTCGACCAGTCCTGCGGACTGTAGTTGCCGGACCGGTTGCCGATGGTCATGGTGGCGGTGGTCGGGCCGTAGCGGGCCGACCCGCCCTCCGAGCCGGAACCGCGGTTGATGCGGACCGTGGTCGACTCCCGCAGCGACACCGGATTCCACTGCCCGTCGTACCAGAGCTCGGTGGTGCGGGGCGGGGGCAGACTCACCATGATTCCGGCCTCATTCCTGTCCCGCGAGCCGGGTGACCGACCCGCCGTACTTGTTCCGGACGATGGACTGGAACCACTCGGTGAATTCCCTCTCGCCGCCGACGACTTCGAGGACCACGCGGGTTTCCTGGACGCCTCCGCCGGTCGCCCGGACCGGCCCGGCCACGGAGCGGAGCATCCCGTCCAGCCGCGACAGCGGCAGAACGGCCTCGGGCTCGTTGCCCTCGCCGACCACGGCGAGCGTCGCGTCGGTCACCACGCCACCATCAGCCAAATACGGAATGTTCGGCGTATCCAAGGTGAGCCGGGGAATGTCCAAGCCCAAGAAATTCCCGCCACCGATGGTGAACGAGAGGTTGTTCCATTTCCAGATCAGGAAGTTGACCGCGTCGACGAACGAATTTCTGAGGCCGTCCCACAGGCCGCGGGCGGCGCGGGACACCCGGCCGGGCAGGTCCGCCACCCAGTCCACGAGCTGCCCGAGCCAGCCGCCGACCTTGCCGGGGATCTGGGCCAGCATGTTGATGTGGCCCATGACGCCGCGGATCGCCGACGCCACCAGGTCCTTGATCCATTCCCAGGCCGTGTCCACGGCACCGGTGATGCCGTTCCAGACCGACGCCGCCGTGTCCTTGATCCACTGCCACGCGCCGCCGAGCCCGTCCTTGATGCCCTCCCAGACGGACGCCGTGGTGTCCTTGATCCACTGCCAGGCGCCGCCGATGGTGTCCTTGATCCACTGCCACGCCGATGCCGCGGTGTCTTTGATCCACTGCCAGGCCGCACCGAGGGCGTCCTTGATCCATTCCCAGGCGGCGGAGGTCGCCGCCGCGATCTCGTCCCAGTAGACGACGATCAGCACGATGATCGCGATCAGCGCGATGATCCCCGCGATGATCCACGTCCCCGGAAAAGCCCACAATGCGGTATTCCAGGCCCACTGGGCGATCACCGCAATCCCGATCGCGAAAGCGAGCCCCAGCAATACCGGGACCAAAATCTTGATCAAGGTCGGGTTATCCGCGAGGAATTGAGAAACCGTTTTGAGGGCGGGGGCCAAGTTCTCGCCGAGGGTGGTGGCCAGGGACCGCCACACCGAATCGAGGGAGGCGGATTCCTCCATGGCGTCGGTGGCTTTTTTCGACGCGCCGGCGGCGTCGTCCATGCCGCTGGTGGCTGCCGCTGTGGCCGGGTCCATCGCCCACAGCGCCGACGCCGACTCACCCGCCATGTCCCCGAAGAGCGCGACTCCGAGCTCGGCCTGCTTCGCCGGGTCCTTGACTCCCCGCAGCGCGTCGATGGTTTTCTCGAGAGCCTGCTTGGCCGGTTCGCCGCCCTTCTTGATGTCGGCGAGCATCTGCGTGCTGTTCAGCCCGAGGCCCTTGAAGCCTTCGGCCGCGCGGTCTGTCTCCTCCGAGGTGATGCGGGCGAATTCATGCAGCACGTCGGCGGCCTGGTCGATGTCCTTACCGCCCGCATTCACGTACTGCGACATCATCCCGAAAGCATCCTGCGCATCCAAGCCGATGCGTTTGAAATGCGTTCCGTATTCAGTGACGATCGCCGGGATATCCGCAGCCATGCTCTTGGGAAGCGTCTGCGCGGCCTTGGTGAGGACGTCGAAAGCCTCGGTCCCGTCTTTCACGAGACCTTGTTTGATGAGGGCCCCGGCGGCCGTGCCGGCCTCGCCGACGTCCATTTCGAAAGCGTCACCCAGCACAATGGCGGACTTCGTCATTTGCTTGAGTTCGCCGTCGCCGATTTTCCCCATGCCGCCCATCGCCGACGCGACCCCGGCCAGGCCCTCGTTGACGCCGTCAATCGAGTCCGAGAACCCGGACGAGTACACCTCTCCGGCGATGTCGCCCGCGCGGGCCGCCTCCTCGCTCGTCAGATCGAGCTGGGTCGTCAGCCGTGCGTTGGCGTGCTTGGCGTCCATCGCATTGGTGAGCCCGGACATAAACAACCCGCCGACCGCGGCGCCGGCGGCGGCGGCCTGGATCCCGCCGAGAGACTGCTCCACCTGCCCGGCGGCCTGGTCCGCTCCCTGCGCGGCCTGCTCAGCGCCGTCGCCGATGCCCTCCAGCGCCTGCTCGGCGTCCCCGGCCGCGGACCGCACCTCGCCGGCCGCGCGCCGGGCGGCGTCACCGACCTCGCCCACGGCCTGCCCGGCCTGCCCGGCCGCGGACCGCACCTCGGACGCTGCCTGCCCGGCCGCGCCGCCGATCTCACGGATCGCGAGTTCGGCGGCGTCGCCGGCCTGGCCGACGGCGGTGGCGACCTGGTCGGCCGCGCCGCCGACGCCGGCGAGGGACGCCTCGACCTGGTCGGCCGCGCCGGCCGCGCCGGAGGTGAGGTCGTCGGCCTGGATCCCGATCGCGACCAGCAGCTGGTCCAGCACGTTCATCCGCCACCCCCTCCCGTCCCCGTGAGGTCCGCGCCGCCGAGACTCCGGTTGATCGTCTTGACGGCGGTGAGCATCTCTTTCCAGCCCATCCCGGGACTGTTCTGGTCCCACTTCGGCATGAAGTCCTTGGGCTCGCGGGCGCGCTGGTTCTTGCCGCGGGCGGTGTTCGCGACGGCGGCGGTCAGGGTCGCGAACAGGAGGTCGAGGCGTTCGGGGCCGAGGATGCCGGTGACCCGCTCATAGGCCATCCAGTCGGTGAGCTGGGCGGAGGTGTGCCGTTCCAGGACCTCGTCGACCGTCCAGCCCAGGGCGAGGGCTAGGCGGTGGTAGAAGCGCCAGTCGGGTCGTCCGCGGATTTTCCCTCGGCCTCCGCCACGTCCTCCTTGCGGAGCCCGGACAGCCGTGAGGCCACGCGCGAGAGCCGTTCGAGGATGGCGCCGTTCTTCGCGCCGAGGGCCTTGACGTCCTTGTCGGAGTAGAGGCGCTCGTCGTCCCCGTCGACCAGACAGCGGCTCAGGAGCTTTGCAGTCTGGTCGGCCATGTTCAGCCGCTGCACCGATCCGTTGGAGCCGATGACCACCAGGCTGGCCTGGTAGGCGTTGCGCTCGGTGCCGGACATGCCGCGGACGCGGACCTCGCCGCCCCACTCCGGTACCGGGACGTCCTCCCACATCCGGTCGTCTACGGCGTCGATCTCAGCTCGGGTCAGAAGTGCCATGACTTTCCTCGTCTTTCAGGGTGTTGAGGACGTCGACGGTGGACGCGATGAGCGTGATCTGCACGCTCGGCCTCTCGTCGGGACGGATGGGCAGACGGACGGAGTCCCGGTCGATCGCCGCGGCGGGGATCTCCAGGCCGTCGACGGTGATGCGGACCCGGTGTCCCTCGCGGGTGATCCGGATCAGGTCGGCACTCATGCGTCGGCACTCATGCGAGGACCGGTTTCCCGGACACCTTGAAGGTGAGCGCGGCGGAGAGCTTGTCGTCGACCGGTGCGGACGGCTCGAAGCCGGTCATCACGGACTTGAGGGTCCAGGTGGTCTGGGCGGGATCCGGGAAGACCAGCCGGTAGGAGCGCGGATCCTTGTCGTCGAAGTCGGCGATCAGCTGGTCGTGGTCGGCGGGGTCGTAGTTGATGTCCAGGCTCACCTCGCCGCCGTCCTTGAGGCCACCGATGAACTCCATCCACGCGTCGGGGCTCTGGTGGGTGGTGACGTCGATCGTGTTCCGGGACAGGCCCGGTCCGCCGACGTTGGTGACGTGCGCGATCGCGGTGAAGACCTCGGGTACGGCGCCGTCGCCGCGGGCAAAGGCGACGCCGAAGGCGTCGATTCCGGCCATGGGGTACCTCCTAGGGGCGTGGGTGAGCGGCCCCGGGGCCGGACGGCGCGGGGCAGGGCAGGATGCGGTCAGGGGGTCTGCTCGGTGATCACCCGGTGCCGCAGGACCAGGTGCCGGATGTCCCCGGGCGGGGTGGGGTCGGTCAGCGCCTGGGAGAACTCGAACCGGGTGACGACGTGGTGGAAGCCAGGGACCTCGAGCGGCTGGTGATCGAGCAGGGCGGTGACCCGGGACCCGATCGTCAGGACCTGCGCGAACCCGCGGCCCTGGCCCCAGACGTGGATGACCGGGACGGTCTGCCACCCGTACCGGTCGTGCGAGTTGTCCGGGATCTCGGTCGCCTCCCCGATCACGATGAACGGGTACGTCGCCTGCTCGGGCAGGTAGTCGTAGACGCCGGCACCCAGGTCCTTCAGTTCCTGGTCGCCGCCCAGCCGGTGGAAGACGGCGCCCTGGATCTCCAGCATCGGCGACCGCGCAGCCGCCGCCGTCACCGGAGCACCTTCCGGACTTCCTCGGTGAGGCGGGCGCGGTAGCGTCCGCGCTCAGCCTCCAGTGCCGGGCCGAGGGAGGGCTGCGCGGGCGCGCGGCGGGTGCCGTTCTCCAGGAACCAGGCGTAGTACTCGGGGTCCTCGAACCAGCCCACCATCGCCGTCAGCCCGCCCTGCTCGTAGCGGATGTCGACCTCGTCGTGCAGGTTCCCGGAGGCATAGGCGACGGTGTCCCGGGTCTGGTCCCGTACCGCCTCCGCCGAGCCCTTCACCCCCGCCTTGAGGGCGTCGACGATCTCGGTAGGGAGTGTCTCCAGGCGCTGCCGGAGCCGGGCGGCGCCCAGGATCCGCACGGTCGCACGCCGCCGTCGTCTCGCCACCGCACTCCCCTCCCTTCTTCTATCTTTTGCGGAGGAGGCCGCGGATCTCCCGCAGCTCCCCCGCGATCGCGAGGAGCGCCCACACCGCGGCCGCGCCGACCCGCGCGGTGAGCGCTGCGGGAGACTCGGGCAGGAGCTGTTCGGCGTTCTGCCGGCACTCGGCCGATTCGGCGGGCAGCGGCCGCCGCTCGGGGGTGCTCATGTGCCGAGCTCCAGGACGGCGACGGTCACGGAGGTGACCCCGGAGTACGTGATCGCGGCCCGGCCGTTGGTGCCGGCGAACAGGCGGGACAGCGGGATCATGCCGTCGTCGCCGGCAGCGACGATCAGGGCGGGGTTCTCGATGTCGAGGCCGGACACCCTCCCGGGGGTGGCGATCGTGACGGTCACCGGCGAGCCGCCGCCGTTGCGCACATACAGGGCGCGGCTGGGTCCGCACGGGGCGGTGTCCCCGCCGACGGCGGCCGCCACCGCGGCGGCGCCGAGATCGGCGAGACCCCCGTCCACCGGCACGGGTACAAGAGACAGGTTGGCCATGTCAGGCCCCTCCTTCAGGCTGGATCAGCGTGCAGTGGGCTTTGCGGTAGCGGGTGCTGGAGGGCTCGACCACGGCCAGGACCCGCAGCACCTGGCCGCGGCCCCGGAGCTCGTCCCCCCGCAACACGTCCGCACCGGGGAGCAGGTACACGTCGTGGGTGTGCTCCGCCCGGCCCTGCTGCGCCACCATGCGTTCGGATGCGGACGGTTGGTCGACCTTGCCGCGTACGTCGACGGGCTGGCGTACGTACGTGACGGTCTGTCCGCCGTACCCGTCCGGCGAGGTTTCCGGCCGCCACACCTCCAGCAGCCGGTTGAGGCGGTGCCCGACACTCATCTGCGGGCCTGGTAGGCACCGACGGTGCGCTTGTCCGCCTCCGTGAGCTCCATCCCCAGAGCCTCCGCCGTGAAGCTCCGCGAATGGTCGCCCAGCGTCTCGGACGCGAGGAGCTCGGGGTTGGCCCAGGCGCCGACGGCGAGCCGCAGCCCGATCCTCTTGAGCCCGGTCGGCAGCTTGGTGAAACCCGCCGTGTAGACGACCTCGATGGCGCGGTCGTGGCTCGGCCAGTGGCCGCCGACGCGGGTGAGGACGCCGGCGGCGGACCACGTGTAGTCCTCGGTGTGGCCGTGGACCAGGGCCTCGCCATCCACCTCCACGGAGGTGACGGCGGTGACGGGCCAGCGGGGCAGGATCAGCCGGTCCGTCCCCGTACCGGACTGATACGCCCCGTCCGAGCGGGACGGCCCGTCCAGCACCACGGTGTCGGTGGCGGACTCGAGGGCCTGGCCGGCCTCCTCCTCGATCGCGCCGAGCGCCAGCTCGAGCAGCAGGGCCGCAGTGGCGGTCTCGTCCTCGGTGAACGGCTCGGGGTGGCGCAGCAGGCGGCGGAGCTCCTCGGTGGTGGCGATCGCCATCAGCCACCACCATTCCCGCCGGCGTCATCGTCGTCGGCGTCGCGGCGGCGCTCCAGCTCAGCCACCACCGCGCCGAGGACGTCGGCCTTCTTCGTCGCGTCGCCGAGGTCGATGCCCTCCTTCTCCGCGTACGCGCGGAGCTGGTCGACGGTCATCTTCTCCAGCACCACCTCGTCCGGCCCGGGCCCGGGCGGGGTGGTGCTGGTGTCCCGGGGTGCGCGCCGGCCGGTGGTGGGCGGGCTGTCGACGGGGCGGCAGTCCCCGGCCGCGATCCTCTTGCGCGCCTCGGCCGGGGGCAGATCGACGACGTCGCCGGGCTGGTGGTTGCCGTGCTTGGGGTTGCACATCAGGCGCAGCATCTCGACCTTCATCGTGCTGCCTCCTTCAGGGCTTGACGCGGCCGTGGCCGCGGATGACGGTGGCGCCGAAGACGGCGTCGCCGGCGGCGGTGTCGGTGGCCACGACGCGCACGTAGCGCTTGATGCCGTGGTAGCCGATGACGGTGGTGGTGGACGCGGTGAGCGTCGCGGGCTCGGCCCCGTCGAGGTCCGCGTTCGGGACGGCGGTGTAGCCGGAGGCGAGCTGGTCCGACTCCTGCACCTCAATGGAGAAGGCGTTGTTCGCGACCGCGCCGACGGTGAGGACGACGGCGGCGGCGTCGTAGTTGGCGAGGTCCACGCCGGTCCCGGTGGCCGTGGCGGTGTACGCGGCCGGCGCGATGGTCTGGACGGGGGACAGGTGGTTCTTGATGTCGCTCCGCATGACGGGGCGCTCCTTCCCGCCCCGCGGTGCGCGGGGCCGGATCGTGACGGACGGTGGGTTACGGGACGACGTCGTTGGACTGCAGCCGGACGAACGCTTCCTCGAGGACCGGCATGCCGTCGGCCTCCTGGCGGCCGATGAATCCGACCTGGTTGGTCTCCGCGTACAGCTCGACCAGGCGCTGGACCTCGAACTGGAGGGCCTCGGCGATCCAGTAGAAGGAGAAGTCGCCGAGGATGCCGAGGTAGTCGTTGTCGGCGAACGTGCTGGGCGCGAACTCGCTGGTGATGAACGGGAGGTCGAGGATGGTGTCCGGCTGGTCCGAGGACAGGCCGGCGCGCCAGACGTAGTTGTCCTGCCCGTCCTTGAGCTTGCGGACGGAGGCGATGACCTGCCGGTGGAACAGCCACTGGGCCTTCTTGTGGTACTGGCCCTTGAGGGTGTACTTGGCGGTGATCAGGTCGTCGCCGGCGTTCCCGAGGGCGACGTTGACCAGCCCGGTGCCGGAGGTGGAGACCTGGACGTCCCGGCCGGTGGAGATCCCCAGCGGCGACGCCGTGAACAGGCCCAGGGGCTTCTTGTTGCCGTCGCCGGTCATGTATGCCTTCTCGGCGGTGACGGCGAACTTGTACGCCATCCGGTCCCGGACGAGCTGCTCGGGGCTGGTCTCCGCCACCCGCAGCAGCTTCCGGCTGATCTTGACTCGCTTGGCCAGCGGGTTCGGCGTCAGCTCCCGCTTCTTGAACCGCATGGCGTCGTCCTGGCTGCCGGTGGCCAGCTCGCTGGTCCACTCCGCGTCGCCGAGGTCGGTGTCGAGGGCCGGCACGCCGAGGGACTCGGACTTGGTCAGCTGGTGCACGGTCGCCAGGCCCCGCATCGGCACCAGGTCGTCGACGTTCTTGAGGAGTTCCTTCACGAACTGGACCGGGGCGACGAGGAATCCGCCCTCGGGGTCGTTGCCGGCGTTCAGGGCGCGGGCCTGCGCGGCCGACAGCGCGGTCCGGCCGCCGAGGACGTAGGCGCGCAGGGCGCCCATCGCCTCGCCGTCGCGGCCGCCGTTGTCGTTGTCGTTGTCCGCGGCGGCGCGGTCGTCGTCGTCGAGGCGCTCGGCGCGGGCGATGTCGCGGTCGACGCCGTCCCGCTCGTCCATCAGCTTGTCGAACGAGGTCTCCTCTTCCGGGGTCATGCTGCGGCCGGCGTCCTGCGCGGCCTGCATGATCGCGCGGGCGTCGGCGCCCAGCTTGGTGCGCTTGGCGCGCAGCTCCCTGATATTGGGCACAGCGGTCTCCTGTCTCTGCTTCGGTGGTGAGGGTGTGGCCCCGCGCGGCTGCGCGGCGCGAGGGGTCAGATGCCGGCGAGACGCTGGAGCCGGGCGACGTCGGCGGGCGGTGTCTGCCGCGCGTCGTCGTCCGTGTCGCCCTCGTCGTCGTTGTCGGTTCCGCCGGCGGCGTCGAGGAGCTCGGTGAGCGCGGTGACCGCGTTCTGCACCAAGTTCTTGTTCTTCTTCGACAGCACGGCCCCGGCGCGCAGCCCGCCGAGGGCGCGGACCAGATCGAGTTCGCCGTCGCGGCCGGATTCGACGATCGCGTTCGGGTCCATCGGCAGCGGGACCGCGCTCACTTCGAAGAGCTCCCAGCCCTCCGGGACGCCGTCCTCGCCGATGTTCCAGACGTCGAACCCGATCGAGAACGCGTTCATGATCCGCTTGCGGTACTTCCGCTCGACCTTGCGGGCGAAGTCGTCGTCCTGGTCGAAGACGATGTCCATCTTCAGCGCGCTGCCGTCGATCCACGTCTTGTCGGACCGGCCGATCGGCAGTCCTTCACGGCCCCAGTAGGAGTGTCCGTAGCCGAGGACCGGGTTGGCCTGGAACCGCTCGAGGCGGGCTCCGGCCATGGTCAGGTTCAGCCCGTCCTTCTTGCGGCCCTCGGTCGCCGCGAAGATCGTGAGCGGCTTGCCCGCCTCATCGTCATCGTCGCTGCCGGTCTCGGCGCGCTGGACGTAGCCGCGCAGGTAGTGCGCCTGTCCTCTCATCGGGTCCTCCCGGGGTGTCGTATCTGCCGGTCGGCAGGCGGACTCTGATCACGTGGCTCGGGCTCGGGGCGCGGGTCAGTCGACAACGGGGATCACCTCGCAGTTGCAGCCCGGATGCACCGGGGGATGGAAGGTGTTCCGCTTGGCGACCAGCTTTTCGCCCTCGTTCTCGCCGTCGACTTCGTCGCCCTTGGCGACGAACGGGGTCTCGATCTCCCGGATCGCGCCGTCCAACTTCGTGCAGTAGGGGCAGTTCTCCGACCCGCGGGCGACCCACTGCACCGTCTTGACCCCGGCTTCCTTCCACGTCTCGCGGGCGGCGGCGTTGGGGAGCTGGGAGGTCTCCCAGCGGGCGGTCTGCGCCGGGCGCTCTTCCTGCCATTTGGTGAGCCGGTCCACCACCGCCGAGGCTGCGGCCTCTGCCGTGTCCGCGTCGTCGGCGATGTTCCGCAGCTGTCCGTAGGACGAGGACACCTGGTACGCGGCGTGGGAGAGGGCGTACGCCCGGGCCCACACGGACAGGTCGACGTCCTCTTCGTGGCCGACGTCGGCGGCCGCCTGCTCGGCGACCTCCCCCGCGAACACGGTCATCAGCGGCACCCACAGCTCGGTGAGGCGTTCCATGATCGGGCCGTCGCCGGAGTACAGGGCCCGCAGCGCGACCAGGAACGCGGCCAGCGACCGGCCGCGGCCGCGCTCCGGCTCGAGGTGCTCCTTCACCAGGGCGCCGACCTTCTCGGCTTCGAGGTCGGCGACCTCCTGGTCCGACTCGGCGAGTTTCGGAGTCCACGCTTCGGCGAGCGATGCGCGGACCGCGGTCCGGCCGGCGATGAGACGGGCCATGCGTGCCGCGCGGGCGGCGGCCGCCGTCTCCAGCGCAGGAACGGAGCGGCCGGCGGGGACCATGTTCAGGGGCACGAGGTAGGCGTCGCCGCCGTCGACAGGGTTCATGTTCTCCCGCTCGCGGACATCGTTGGCGGAAAGCCAGCCCCACTGCCGGCCGATGGCGTAGGCCGCGTACCGTGCGGCGGTGTCGCCGCGGAGCAGGGAGTCGACCAGGAACTCGGCGAAGAACCGGGTCCGCTCCCCGCGGAGGAGGAGCTGGGTGAGGATCGCCTGCTCCCACCGCACCAGCCAGATGTTCAGCGCGGACGCGACGTAGTCGAGTTGCTGCTGCTCGATGTTGCTGAAGGTGGCCCGTTCGAGGTCGTTGATCTTGTGGCTCGGGAGACGGAGCCAGCGCGCCATCTCCGTGACCTGGAGTTTCCTCGTCTCAAGGAACTGGGCGGAGTCGTTGGGGAGTCCGACCGTCTGCCAGGTCACGCCTTCTTCGAGGATGGCGACGCGGTGGGCGCGGTCGATGCCCTTGTGGATGTTCTCCCAGTCGTCCGCCATCCGGCGCCGCGCCTCGGGCGAGACCGTGCCGGGGTGCGTCAGCGTGCCTGACGGAGCTGCCCCGTTGGAGAACGTTTTAGCTCCGTAGTGCTCGGTCGCCAGCCCCAGCCCGATCGCGTTCGCCGCGAGCTCGACGACCGGGTATCCGCGGACGCCGTCGTATCCGAGGCCGCCGATGTGGAGGACCTCGTGCGGGAGCAGGGTGGCGTAGATGCCGTTGACGTCGTCCCGGTACTGGTACAGCCGCCGGAACTTCCCTGCGCCGGTGCGCTTGACGCGGATCTTCAGCCGGTCGGGGCGCAGTGGCCAGATCTCCTCAATCGTGCCGGTCTTCTCGTGGGTGACGACCTGGGCGACGCCGTCGCCCCAGGTGATCGCGTGACCCATGAGAGTCTCCCGCAGCCACGCGGAGGACATCATGTCGTTGGGCTGGTCGTGCAACAGGCTGTACAGCGGGTGTCCGGTGGCGCGGTCCTTGCCCCTGGGGGCGAGGCGCTCGTAGAGGAACAGCGGAAGGCCGGCGAGGTCTTCGGACAGGACCCGCACGCCGGCGAAGAACGGCGAGTACATCAGCGCCGTTTCCTGGTCGACGCGGATGCCCGCCGAGTTGGCGGTCCCGCCGCTGTACCAGTCCTCCACCCACTTCTCCGGGGTGGCGATCCCGGACACCGGGCCGCCGGTGGCCCGTGCGGCGGCCGGGCGGGGGGCGGGGCGCAGGGCGCGGCGCAGCAGTCCCATGGTCAGCCCTCCGTCCTGTCCGCCGCGGCCGCGGGCTCGCCCTCGGGCTCGTCCGCGGCGGTGCGGTTGTCGGCGGCGGCGCCGGCGGCGGCGAGGGCCAGGAGGACGAGCCCGGCCGCGGCGATGCCGAGCCAGGGTGCGAGCAGGGCGAGGCCGGTGCCGAGGAGTGCGGTACCGAGCAGTGCGAGGACGTCCCAGCGGTCCACCCCCACCACCTCCAGCCGTGGGTCAGAGGGCCATGCCCTGGGTCTCGTAGATGCTCGGTGCGGGCAGGCCGCGCAGCTGGCCGTCGGCGGCCAGCAGCAGGGCGACCAGGCCGTCGATGCGTTTGCCGGTTTTGCTCCGGTCGGGTTTCACCGGCCGGGTGCGGTCGGGGTCGTCGCGGGGGCTCTTGGCCTCGATCGTGTCGGCCATCCACCACGCGACGGGGTTGCCGAAGTGGGCGAGTTCGCGGGCCTTCAGGGCGCGCATGAGCTCGGCCATGGGCGGCGTCATGCGGGTGTAGGTCGTATCGCTTTCGACCATCTTGAGCCGGGTGCGCTTGACGATCTCCTGCCGCACGGGTTCGCCGCACCATTTGTCGTAGGTGACGTCGACGATCCGGAACAGCTGGTGGTCGGTCTCGATGTCGTCGTAGATCGTGTCGTAGTCGATCGTGTCGCCGTCGGTGAGGGTGATCCAGCCGTCGGCGGCCCACTCGGAGAACTTCCCGTCGGTGTGTTCGTCGAGCAGGTCGGCGACGGACTCGGGGGCCCACAGGCGCCACAGGATCTCGCCCGTCGGGAACACCAGGCACCAGGCGGTCAGGTCCAGCTTGGAGGAGAGGTCGAGCCCTGCCCAGCAGCGCTGGCCCTCGAGCCGTCCGGCGATCCACCCCGGGGTCGGGGCGATCTCCCGGGCGTTGAGGTCCCACAGGTCCATCGGGATCCAGCGCGTCACCTGCGAGACGCGCTGGTTGAGGCGGAACTGCCGGAAGCCGTTCTCCGCCTTGTGGTTGGAGCGGGCTTCCTCGGCCTCTTCGCGCAGCGACTGGATGCTGAGGAAGGTGCCGAGCGCGGGGTTGGGCCAGTCCCAGTTGGCCTCGTCCCACGGGTCGAGGGAGACGGGCAGGTCCGGCCGGCCGGGGAACAGCCGGTGCAGCCGGTCCAGCTCGTCCTGCGTGCGCGGTGCCTTGCGGACGAAGACGAAGTGGTGGGGCGCCCGCTGGGGCTTTTCCAGCACCCGGTCGGCCTCGTCGATGAACGCGGCCCCGAAGGAGACCTGGTCGTTCGTCTCGGTGGTGATGGCCAGCATCAGGGACTGGGTGCGGGCGCCGGCCGCGGTCCGCATCGCCTTCCACAGCGAGTCGTCCGGCTGGGAGAGGACCTCGTCCAAAATGAACGCGTGCGGGTTGTGCCCGAGTTCGGTGTCGGCGTCGGCCGGGATGACCTCGTAGTAGCTGTCGGTCTCCTCGTCGATCAGCCGGCGGACGTTCTTGATGTGCGTGAGCCGGGCGGCCAGGATCGGTGACCGCTTCTGCATCCGCACGCACGGCTCGAAGACCTTGCCGGCCTGCCGGGTGGTCTTCGCGGCGCCGTAGACCTCGGCCGCCTGCTCGCCGTCGCCGCACAGCATGTACAGCGCGATCCCGGACAGCAGCGCCGACTTGCCGTTCTTCCTCGCCATGACGATCGTGGCGCGGGTGTAGCGGCGGACGTAGCGGCCCCACTGGACGGACCAGATCACCTCGCCGAACAGCGGCCGGATGATCTCGTGTTCCTGCCACCGGGCGAGCACGAACGGCCGGTTCGCGAACGGGCCCGTCGGGTGGACGAGCAACTCGGCGAAGAACGCGACGACCCGGTCCGCGCGCGGCTCGCAGTAGTGCGCGCCGCGGCGGGGGCAGGTCTTGCCGTCGAGGGTGTATCCGCAGACACCGCCGCGGCGGGACGCGGGCCGCCACCGCTTGTGGTGGTTGACCGTGATCGCGCGGCGGCGGCCGCGGGGGCGGGTCGTGGCCTTGCTGCGGGCCGGGCGCCGGGTTGCTGCTGCCGGGGACATGACGCCTCCGCGGTGGGTCAGGACAGCAGCCGCTCCGCACCGCCGGGCTTGGACTGGCCGCCGATCTTGAGCTGGGCGCGGTCGCTCGGGGTCAGGCCGAACCGGGCGCCGTACGTCCGGACCTGGGCGTCGGCAGCGTCGAGCGCGAGCAGCCACGCGTTCTTGCCCATGCGCACGCCGGTCTGGTCGCCGTTCTTGTTGAAGACGGGGTGTTCGACGACGGCGCCCTCGGTGGCCACGTGCTCGGCGGCGTCCCGCCGGCGGGCGACGGCGTCGCAGTAGTTCGCGTACGCCTCGCAGTCCCAGGGGGTGAGGACGCCCTTGGCGGTCAGGTCGTCGGCCAGGGCGTGCCAGACCTCGAGGGCCTGGTCGCTCAGCCAGTCGGGCGGGGTGAGCTCGCCCTCGTCGGGCCGGGGCTCGGCGGTGTTGATGCGGTCCTTGCGGTCGCCGTGCAGGACGCGCAGCGCGGTCGGCTTGGGTGCCGGCCCTCGCATACCCATGATCACCTCCGGTCACGCACGGTCACGGCGGGCGGCCGGGTACGGCGGATCCCGATACCTGTCAGCGCGAGAGGGGGCTCCCCCCCGCGTTCCGCGGGCCCCCTGGCCAGCGATCCAGGCCCCCCTCCCCCCAGCGGCTGGTGACGGTCAGTAGCGGGGGCCGCGCTGGTGCCAGCCGCCGGGCTGATGCGCGGCGGTCTCCGAGCTGTGGCACGACGGGCACAGGCCCCGGCCGCGCCGCGGGTCGTGCTCGTCCAGGCCCCGCTCGCGGAGCTCCCGCTTGGACAGCGGCCAGTGGTCCGCGTGCACCGACGGTGCCTTGCGGCAGCGGACGCACACCGGATCGCGTTCGAGAACCTTGTCGCGGAACCGCTCGTGGTCACGGCCGTAGCCCTGCGCGGCCGCCGACTTACGGGGCCTGCGCCGGGGCGGTGTGCACGTCGCGCACACCGCGGTACCGGGGAGGGGGGTCCCCCCGCACGCGGGAGTCGTGCAGCGGCGGGGCGCTCGGGACGGCACGGTGCTCCCCCCTCTTACGGGTGCGGGTTGCCGAGGTGTTCGCGGGAGAGGCGGATGGCGTCGTCCCGAGCGCCCCATTCGCTGTCGAAGCCGCAGCAGCACTGGATGCGCATGGTGCCGTCGTATTCGTACTGGGCCCATCCCGAGTCGGTCGGCGGGGCCTCGCGTATGCCGCGCTCCCAGCTCAGATGGTGCTCACCGCTCGTCGCACATGACTCGTGAAGGTCGCTCACGGTGGGCTCGTTGGTCACGGTCACCACCTGGCGGGGTGTGGTTCGGGGAGTCCGACGCAGGTCCAGTTGTGCCGGCGGAGAAGGCGGCAGGCGAGACGGCCGGGGAGGCGGTCGAGGGCGTGGCGCGGGCCGTCGAGGGCCTGGCGGGTCCAGCGCTCGAGGCCGGTTGCGCCGGGGCGGTACCAGCGGATCAGGCGCGGGGGTTGCCGGCAGGCTGCGAGGAAGCGTCGTTCGAGCTCGGAGAGATCGCGGTCGTGGGTCACGGGGCGGGCTTGGTGACGATGACTTTCACCAGTTCCATGGCCTCGGCCCTGGTGAACCCGGCGCGCTGGTACTCGGTGTAGAGCTCGTGCAGGGCTACGGCTGCAGCGGCGAGCTTGCTGACGGGGTCTGCGGGGGCGGTCGGCTTGGAGTCGGCCATCGTGGTTCTCCTCGTGGTGGGGCTGGGTGGGCGTCAGATGACGTCGAGAGTGCCGGTGTAGACGAGCACGCCGCGGGCGCCGATGGCCTTGACGAACTTCTCCGCGTTCTCACTGAGGGTGAGCAGCTCGGCTTCCTGTTCGGTGGTCTGGTCGATGACGAGGGCGTACTGGTCCTGGCGGGGCGGGTCGCTGAGGGTGGCGACGTCAGGGGTGTCGTTGTCGGGGAGGTGGAGGATCTGGAGTCGGGCCATGGGGTTCTCCGGGTGTGGGTGGGGCCGCAGGACCGCCGGGTGTCGTAACCGCCTCGCGATAGGTCTTACGCCGCGTGGGGCTCCCTACCAGGCGCTGCGCCAGAGCAGCGGCGGTCCTGCGGGGTCAGGGGTTCTGCTGTCCGATGCCGACGAGGCGGAGGGCGCGGGCGCGGGTGGTGTGTTCGGCGTGGGCGAGGTCGTCGTGGTCGTAGAGGGGGCGGCCGTGTGGGTCGCGGCTGTGGCGGGTGAGGTGGCCGCGGTGGGTCCAGCTGCGGATGGTGGCGGGGGTGATCGCGGCTGCGCCGGCGGAGAGGAGGCGGCGCCATTCGGTGGCGCGTTCTGCGGCTTCGTCGGTGGTGTAGAGGGTGGGGGCGGGTTTCATGGGACCACCCCCGGGAATGCGTCAGCCCCCGCGGGGTGGCGGGGGCTGGTTCGTGGTCTGGGCACACGTGTGGCGCTGCACCAATGTTGCGCTAAGTGAGATCCACTTGTCTAGTGGGGTTCTTGTGCCTGGTCAGAGGTGGTGTCTGCTGCTGCCTGCTTCAGTCCTGCTGCCAGGGTCTGTGCGGGGGCGGTGAAGGCGTGTCCGCAAGGGTCGAAGGACAGCGTGACGCCCTTCTCAGGGGCGTCGTGCTCCTGCTGGTTGATCTGGTCCGGGTGCTGGTGGCAGGTGAAGCAGGCAGGCAGTCGGCGGCGCGGCGTCAGGACCGGGGGCCGGAGGAGGCTCGCGGCGGGGATGTCGGTGCCGGGCGTCTGCTGGGCCCAGGTGTCGAGGTCCCGCTGGAACTGGGCGACCTGGTCGACGGTGAGGGGCAGGGGCGTGGTCATGGGGGTCATTCTCCAGCGGGTCGCGGTTCGGGGTAGTACTCGGCGAAGTCGGCCTCGACGGCGCGCAGCTCGGCGATCGCCTGGCGGAGTTGGGTGAGCCAGGCGCGGCCGACTGGGTCGGTGACGGGGGCGTGGGAGGGGCGTGCGTCGCGTACGGCGCTGACTGCGTCGGCCAGTTGGCGCAGGGCGGTGTCGACTTGGGTGGCGCGCGCCGTGGCGCGGGTGCGCCAGTTGGGGGCGGGCTGCGCCGCCCGATGCGCCGCTGGGTGCGCCACTTGGGCGGTGGGTGCGCCGTTTGGCTGGTCAGGGGGTGGCGCGCCGTGGGTGGTGAGGTGCGCCAGGTCGCGGCGCACGGTGGTCTCGCCGATGCGGAGTTCGTGGGCGATGGCGCGGCTGGAGAGGCGCTGTGCGGCGAGGTGGGCGACGGCGGCGCGGCGCGCGGTGATGCCGGCGGCGCGGCGTTGGGCCGGGGTGGTGCGGGGTTCGCCGGGTGTGTCGGTCATGGGTCGGGGGTCTCGTTCTGGGTGGCGGTGGCGTGGGTGGCGTATTGGTCGGGGGTGAGGCGGAGTCGGCAGCGGGTGCAGTGGATGTGGAAGTGGCCGTCGTCGCGTACGAGGGTGAATTGGCCGCATTTGGGGCAGGGGGCGTTCTTGTGGTGCCGTTCGGGTTCGGTGCCGGTGAGGCGGTGGAGGAGGTCGGTGAGGTCGCGGATCTGGTGGTGGAGTTCGGCGATGATCTCGGGGTGGGTGGCGGTGTAGGGGAGGTAGGCGGTGAGCCATTGGCACCAGGCGGTGGTGCCGGTGCCGCGGGTGTGGGCGGCGGTGCAGCGGCGGATGTGGGGGCGGCCTCGGTGGTCGAGGAGGACGGTGCCGTCGGGTTCGCGGAGGACGGTGCGGTAGGTGTAGGCGATGTATCCGGCCCAGCCGACCAGGAGGGCGCGGATGGGGATGGGGCCGGTGGCGTCGGTTTCGGCGTCGGGCGGCTGGTCGTGGCCGGGGCCGAGGAGGTTGAGGACGTCGATGCGTACGGGTGGGCGGCCGGTGCGGGCGGCACCGATCCGGCCCTGGCCGGGTCCGCCGGCGGGCGCGAGCTCGTCGGCGAGCAGCCGCTCGAGCCGCGGGATCTCGCCCAGGTTGTGGCGGAGGGCGTAGAGGCAGGGGTGGCAGGCGTGGAGGCCGTCGGGCGCGGTGCCAAAGGTGCAGATGGTGCAGGCGGTCACGGGGCCGTCTCGCGGTCGTCGGGGGTGGTGCCCTGGGTGCGGCGGTCGATGGCTTCGGCCCAGGCGGCGCAGACGGCGGCGACCTGGACCAGCTCGGCCCGTAGGCGGGCGGGGTCGGTCTCGGCGAGCGCCTCGCAGGACTCCTCCGTGAGGATGTCCCGCCATGTGACGATCCCCATGTCGGTGTACCGCTGGCACAGTTCCCGGGCGGCGTGCGCGGCAAGAGCGACGGGGATTGTGTCGAGGACCAGGTGATCGGGCCCCGTGCCGTCGGGGTGGTTCTGTACGCCCCAGCGGGCGTCTTGGCGGCGGCGTTCGGCGGTGATGTCGGCGAGGACTCGGGCCGTGCCGCTGGCGGCCGAGGCGGCGGGGCCGGGCGTGGCGAAGGCAATGCAGTCGCACCGGTTCACCCCGTCGTTCTGCTGGCAGCCGCCCTTGCCGTGCCAGTTGTACGGGTGGGGGCAGGCGGCGCAGGGCGTTGCCAGCGTGAGCAGCTCGGGCATCAGCGGGTCTCCTCGGCGGGGGTGAGGGCGTAGGAGATCGCCGCAGCGGTGACCGCGTCCGTCTGGTCTGCGCGACGGGCGTCGTCGGCGGCCGCCGACGCGGGGCCGGGCGCGGGGGCTTCGTGGTTGCCGTCGGGCCAGGTGGGTGACAGGAGTTCGAGGATTTGGGAGGCGTTGATCATTCCGCTGGGTCCTACGCGGTCGTGGACTGCCTGGCACCGTTCGCGTACGCGGTCGAGGGCGGCGGCGGGTTCGGGTGCCCATTCGATGCGGGCGTTGTGGTAGCCGCTGCGGAGGAGGTCGGTGAGGGTGGGGGCTGCGATGACGAAGTGGGTGGAGGGGTCTTCGACGATGACGGTCTGGCAGCTGGGGAAGGCTGCTCCGTCGAGGACGCGGCCGCGGTGGTGGAGGCGGAACGGGCGCGCGAACTCGTCGTCGTCGGTGGCGGGTGCGTACGCGGCGGCGGGGATGTCGGGGAGGGGCTGGCCGGGTACGGCTTCGTGCATGGGCTCGGTCATCGGGTTTCCCCCGGGCCCGAGTCCGGTCTCTGTGCCGTATGCCTCGAGGATCGTGGCGATGTCCTGCATCGTGACGTCGTGCTTTTCGAAGCGGGCGAACTGCTTTGCGCCCATCAGCAGCGACAGCAGGCCGTCGACGTCGTTGTCGTCGAGCTTTCGGAGGGCCTTCGCGGTCGAGCGGGTGAGTTCGGTGGGGAGTTCGAAGGTGTCCTCGTCGATGGTGAAGGACCAGGTGCGGCCGATCTCCTCGATGCGCTGGGTGCGGGCGGCGTTGACGTCGAAGGGCTGGCTCATGGGTGCTCCATCGGTGCGTTGGGTGCGTTGGTGCAGTCGGGGTCGTGCTGGGTGCCGCGGCTGGTCCACCAGTGCTCGCAGCACGCCGAGTTGAGGAGCGCGGTGACGAGGTCGGTGTACGAGATCCGGCCCGCGGGGCGTGCTGCGCGTTCGGCTCGCACGGCGGCGGCGCGGCGTTCGGCGGCCCGGTCGGTGTGGAGCCAAAGGGCGGTGCCGAGGATTCCGGTAGTGATGCCGAGGATGCAGGCGATTGCCTGGGCGGTCATGAGGTGGTCTCGCGGGTGGCGTGGGTGGTGGGGATATGGGTTGGTTTGCAGTGGCCGGTGTGGCAGTGGGTTTCTCCGTTGGTGATGAGGTGTACGTGGTGTCCGTCGGTGGCGAGTTGGTCGGCGGCGTGGGTGGCGGGGTGGTGGGTCATGGGCGGGCTTTCTGTGTGCGGGCACGCTCGTAGCGTTGGCGGGCGGCGATGAACGCCTCGTTGGTGCCGCCGCGGTCGGGGTGGGCGTCGGCCATCGCCTTCCGCAGCTCCTCCAGGGACGGTGGGGTCGCCTGGTGGGGGATCTCCGGGGGCGTCAGGTGAAGGCGGCGGCGCGTGTAGCCGTGGTAGATCTCTCCGTCGGCCTCGATCCGCTGGCGGTCCACGAAGCCGTTCCGGCCGGTGCAGTACGTGAAGTAGATGCGCGCGGCGGTCTTCTTCGTGATGGGGTGCTGGAGGGTCTGGTAGTTGCCGAGGGGGCCGTCGTCCCAGTTGGCGTCCCAGAGTTCGTAGAGGAACTCGCGTGGTGCCGGTGTGGTCACGGGCGTCTCCGGGGGCAGAGGGCGTTGTCGAGGTCGGCTCGGTGCCGGGCCGCGTCGGGGTCCGGTTTGCGGGGGCGGCCGTTGCTGTGGCGGGTGCCGGCGAAGGTGCCGTCGGGCCACTGTTCGGCGAGGAGTTCGCGGGCGGGGCACCTGTCGCACGGGACGGGCCCGGTCTTGGTGGTCACGGGGTGCGCCAGCGTCGGGGCGGCCAGCGGTCGGGCGGCGTGTTGCCGGCCGGCTCGGTGCGCTTGATGGTGAGGCGTGGCTGCGGGGGTCGCTTGCAGGTGGCGAAGTGGGGCATCATCCGTGCCTCGGCGTGTTCGAGGAGCGGGCGCTCTTTGCTGATGCCGCGGGATTTGAGGCGTCCGGTCCGGTCGGCGTAGACGGCCTGGTTGCCGTCGGGGTGGGGGTCGGCGTCGACGGGCATGAGGTGGCGGTCCTCGGTGGTGGTCCAGCGGATGCGTGCGCCGCAGGTGCCGCATCGGGTGATGCCGTCGCTGCTGAGCATGTCGTTGGGTCTCCTTCGGGTCAGGGGTGGTCGGGGCAGGGGCACCAGGACGCCGGCCGTGGCGGCCGTGGTGCTGGTGTGGGGGGTGGGTGTCGGGTGGGTGGTGGGGGGTCCGGCCGCTGCTGGGCGTGGGTGTCTGCGCAGTGGCACCGTTCGCCGGTGTGCCAGATGACGCCGGCTTCGCAGGCGTCGAGGTTGCAGCCGCCGGGGTCGAGGGCGGGGCCGAGGAGCCAGCCGGCGAGGTCGCGGATGGGCTCGGTGTCGCGGTAGTGGCGCTGGAGGCGCTGCCGGAGCCGTTCGGCCGGGGTGCCGTGGTCGAGCTGGGCGCCGATTTTCAGGGCGAGGGTGCGGGCGGGGTGGGTGGGCAGTGCGCCGAGGAGGTGCTGGACGGGTTGCAGGACGTGGTGGATGCGGGGGGTGATGGTCAGGGGCGGGCCGGTGTACGCGGGGCGGAGCGCGGCCGGGCCGCGTCGGGCTGCGGGGTTTTCCACAGGCTCCGGCCCGTAACTACGGTTGTTTCGCCTGCGGCGGATGGAACCACCGGCCGGCGGCGGTTCATCGGGTGAGTCAAGCGAGCGGTCTTCCTCAGTCGCGAGGGATCCGTCGTCATGATCGCCACCCGATCCGTCTTCAGATGCGGGTACCGGGGCGGGGTCGGGGGTGGGGAGCGGGGGCTGGACCGGCTCTTCGTGGACCTCGTAGGTGTTCATCCCCCGGAGGCCGGCGCGGTGGTGGACGGTGATCCATCCGAGGTCGGCCAGGGACTGGATGATGCGGCCGACGGCGCGTTCGCCGAGCGGACGCCCGGCCTGGCGTCCGGTGCGGTGGCGGAGGATCATGCCGAGGTCGCGGTGGGAGACGGGTATGCGGCGGTCGACGGCGTAGGAGAGGGCGGCGTAGGTACGCAGTTGGACCGGGGTGAGGGCCTCGGGGGCGCGGGTGGGTACCCACGCGCCCGGTTCGCGGCGGTCGGTGCGGCGGATCCGGCGCTTGGCGGTGCGGCCGCGGCCGCCGTCGTACGTCCGCCGGTGGCTGACGAGCTCGATCACGTCGTCATCGGGAGCCGGGCGCATCAGCTGCGTCAGGCTGCGTTCGACGGCCGACCGGGAGAGGCCGAGGAGGACGGCGAGGTAGGCGACGCCGGCCTCGGACCAGCCGTCGCGCTGCGCGAGCCCGCCGATCTTGACGTACACCGACACGGCGGCATGGGAGTAGTGGGAGGAGGTGACCAGCCGCCACGGCACCCGGACACGGGCCACGGAAGGTCACCTCCCTCTCGGTAATCGAACGGACGTACGGGTGGGTGGGTCAGCGGGTGGGCTGGCGGGCGGCGGGGATGGTGAGGGTGATCGCGGACAGGCCGCCGCGCGCACCGTTCGGCGCCGGGCGCCTGTGACGCTTGAGCCACCCGCCGTCCTCCAGCGCGTTGAGCGCGCTGAGGGCCCGCCGGTCGGTGATGCCGGCAGCGCGGGCGAGATGGGCCACCGCGGGCACCCGGCGCGCGGGGATATGGCCGGCCGGGTCGGCGAAGTGGGTCAGCAGGAACGCGACGAGCCGGGCGTAGGGGAGCAGCCCGGCCGGGTGCTGGGGGCTGGACCGGACCGCCCGCTCGAACTGCAGCCGGTCCCAGCCCGCAACGGGCGCCGGCGGCGGTGGTGTGGGCACGGCGCCGGTGCCGGGCACCGGAACGGACACGGGGCGGGCGGTCAGCGGCCGGTGCGGCCGGGCGGCCAGGTCCCGCGGTGATGGTCTGGACATCTCACGACTCCTGTTCGTCGTCGAGCGGGCCGGGGTGGTCCAGCTCGTCAAGGTCCTCGAGGAACCGCTCCACGGCGTCGGCGCCGTGCGCGTAGTGCTCGCACCCGGCCGCGCAGCGGAGCTCGGCGTACGGCTCGCGGACCCAGAAGCGGCCCTTCCGGTGCCAGTCGCCGAGGTCGATGTAAAGGCCGGGGAGGGCGAGGGGTGGCCAGGGGCCGGGCGTGGCGGCCCGCCCCGCGGTACGCGGGGCACCGGGAGCGGGCCGCCCGGTCATCAGCTGTCCTGGCCGTCGCCGGCGTTCTGCGCGGCCGCGCGTTCGGCGGCCTGCTGCCGGGCGTGGTCGGCGCGGGGACCGAGGAGTACGAAATGGAGGGCCATTTCGGCGCGGAGGCCGTACTGGTAGGCCGCCTCGGGGATGGCGCGGGCATCCGCGCCCGCCTCGAACATCTCGCCGGCCTCGCGTTCGCTGACGTAGTCCCGCCCGGCCAGGTCCTCCGCATACTTGCCCGCGGACACCGCGGCGTACAGGGCGTCATAGGCGGCGGTCAGCCGGGGCGTCTTGGCGTAGCGGCCGGTCAGGCCCTCGATCTTCATGTCCTCGTGGGGGAGAGCGCGCCGGCCGTCCTCGTCCGTCTCGAAGCGGACGCGGGCGGGCTGCTGGCCGGTCTGGATCTGCCGGATCGCCCAGGCGGTGCCGGAGGCGTACAGCAGGGCTGCCCGCTCGAAGCCGGCGTGCAGCTCTCGTGCCAGGTCCTCGTGGAGCCGCTGCACGGTCGCCGCCGCCCGGCCGTGGGGCTCGGTGCTGCGGGCAGGGCGCTCGCGTCCGCCGGGGCCGTGTGCGGGTCCCAGGGTGATCCGGCCCTCGTGGGGGTTCCAGGGCCGCCGCCCGCTCTCCGCGACCAGCTCGGCCGCCCGGTGCGCGTGCCGGTACTCCCGGGCCGCCTCAAACAGACCCGCGACCGAACCGGTCAGCGTCTCGAACCACGGCACCGACGCCGGCGTCGTGTTCGCCGCGGCGCTCATCGGGCCACCGCCGACGGCCCATCGGCGGCCTGGCCGCTTTCGGCTGTCTCGGTCGCGCCCCATGTCTCGCATGCGGCGTCGAGCTGGTCGGCCTGGTCCCACGAGTCGCCGATGATCCCGCCGTCCCACGCGGCCGCGCCGCCGTTGAAGAAGTGGCCGGCGCCGATCTCGCGTGCGATGACTTTCTGGGCGGCCTCGACGACCGAGGCCGGGGAGGCGTAGCCGTACACGGGCAGCTCGGTGGGGTACTCGTTTGAGCCGTCGCTCTTCAGCTCGGCGAACTGCCACACCGGGCCGCGGTCGGGCTCGCCCTGGTCGGCCTCGATGCCGGTGTGCCACTCCCAGATCAGCAGCAGACCGTGCGGCCACGGGGTGCCTGACGGAATGTCGTCGGCGGCGATCGTGCCGGACGGGTCGAGGGTGAGCACTGCGTTGAGGTAGCAGTATGTGCCGCGGGTCTCGCCGTCGTCGGTCCAGCACTGGTCGGTGAGCTCCAGCCCGGCGGCGGTGAGCGCGTCGCCGACGGCGGTGATGTAGGGGTCGTGGGGCATCGACGCGGTGCTCATCGGGCCGCTCCCGCAGGGCCGTTGTGGACGACCAGGCCGTCCCGGACGATCGTGAGCCGCTGCGGTCCGGCTTCGTGCCAGAGCTCGTAGAGGGGGTGGTCGGAGGCGGCGGCGGTGAAGTAGCCGGTCATGGCTTCGTCGGCCGGTCCGGAGTAGGAGTGGGCGAGGAGCTGCACGGAGAGCAGCGGGGAGCTGTCGGCGAGTCCGTCGGGGGCCTCGATGGCGTACGTCTCGCCGAACGCCGGCATGATGCTGCCGGCCTGCTCGTACGCGACGTGGACGATGTCTCCGGGCCGTGCCGGGTACCACGGGGCCGAGGCCAAGGCGCGTTCCTCGGCCGTCAGGGCGGTCGGCTCGCCGACGATGTCGCCAGCGCGTGCCGGGTACCGGGGGGCGGAGCGGCGGCGTTGGGCGTCCTCGGCCTGGGCCAGCGGGCTATCGGCGGGGGCGGTGTCGGGGCGGCCGTAGAGGCGGGTGCAGATGTGCAGGGCGACGTCGTGGGCGTCGCCGGCCCACACGTTGCCCTCGGCTCCCTGGTCGTGGGCGGCGCCGGGCGCGCGTCCCCAGATCCGGGCGGCCGGGGTGTGCGGGCCCATTTTCTGCAGGGCCTCAGTGATCACGGCCAGCTCCGCACTGCGGTGCGGCGGGATGGCCGGGGTGGTCGGGTCGGTCACGGGATTCGATCTCCTGTTCGGATGATGGTGGGGGTCGGCGGGCGGGCCGGAGGCTGGTCGCGTCCCGCCCGCCGACGATGTGGGGCGGCTATCGGCTGTTGGTGACGGCCCGCCAGACCCGGACCGCCACGTGCGCGAGGCCCCACAGGACCAGTGCGAGGCCGGCCAGCACGGTGACCAGGCCGACGATGGCCAGGTAGAGCACGGCGGGCGGGATCCAGGACGTCACCACGGCCTCCGGTAACGGCGGTGCGGGCGGGGATGGGGACGGGACGTAGCGCGTGCCGTCCGGTCGTACGCGCGGGCCGGGGCTGGGGGCGGTGGGGTGCGGGTGGTGGGGCGGGGTGCGGTGGCGATCCACCACCGGGCGGTCGCCCACAGCCATGCAGCTCGGACTGTCTGGGCCGTGGCGCGGAGCGTCCGGCCCGGCCGGGGCCGGTCCAGCCAGACGGCCAGGCCGAGGACCAGGACGGTGACGGCGATGGTGGGGCCGAGGACCAGGAGCGTGTCCGCGTGGCCGGTCACCGTGGCCAGGGCCGCTATCGCGATCAGGAGGATCAGCAGGCCCATCACGACGCACCACCCCCGACAACCGTGGCCGGGGCGGCCGGGCGGGCGTGCTCCAGGAACGCGTCGACGTGCGCCAGCGAGGCATCGACCTGGCCGGCCTGGGCCTGCATGGCCGCCCACTCGGCCGCCGGGATCCACCGGAGCGCGCCCAGCATGACGGTCACTCCGTCGACGCTGCGGCGGCCGTCGGCTCGTTCGTCGCCCTCGCCGGGGCGGTAGTCGGAGGCGTCGACCAGGGCGACCGTCAGCTCGATGCCCAGATGCGCGGCCCACGCGCGGGCGTCCGCAATGGTGTAGGGCTGGAGGGCGAGCCTTACCTGGTCGCGGTACACCTCGGGCCGTACGGAGAGCAGCTCGGGCAGACCCGCAGCTGCCGCCCCGGCGAGGATCCGCCGGGCCACCGTCGCGACCAGGCCGGCGTGGCGCTCCATCGCCTCCACCGCGGCCAGCCCCGACGGGATCTCCCCTGGGGTGGGTACGGCCGGGGTGCCGGTCTCCGAGTGAACGCCGCCCCCGGCCGCGAGGCCGGGGGTGTCCTTCTCGGAGGGAACGGCCGCCGCCGCGGCGGGCAGGGCGGGCTCGTCGGCCAGGACCGCACGCGCCCGTTCGGTGTCGTGCGCATCGCCGCCGTGCTGCTCCTGCAGGGCGATCGCCTCCCGGTACTCGGCGCGCACCACGTCGGGGGTGCTGTCGAGGGCTGCGGCGATCTGGTCCCAGGTGGCGCCGCCCGTGAGGGCGTCCAGGATCACGAGCCAGCGGCAGCCCTGCAGGAGGCGGACCAGCTCGGCGGAGGCGGCGAGCGCCGCGAGGGGGTGCGGGAGGCCGTCCAGCTCGCGCCGCGCGAGGTCGGCCGTGCCCTCGGCACCCTCGGCGACCGCCTGGTTCAGTACTCGGGTCCAGGTGCCGCGGGCCAGGCCCCGCTCCCACACCTCGACGAGCTCACGCTCGCCCATCAGCTCCCCGGTCACCACCGGTCACCACCCGCAGCGTCGGCGCGGTCGGCGGCCGCCAGCTGCTCGCCGCGAACGGCGATCGCGAACTTGGCGCACCACTCCGAGCAGACCCAGGTCGGCGGTGGCAGGGTGCCGGCGACGTGTTCCAGGACCCAGCCGATCTCAGGCGGGGCGGCGGCCCCGAGCGGGTCGTACGGTGTGGTCCCGCACTTTGGGGTGGTGCACGTGCCGTCGGGCCGGATGCAGGCCGAACACAGGTCCAGCATCCGGGGGTTGGCCACCCAGGTGCAGCCGCCGGGGCACGCCGCGTCGTCGGTGCAGCCGCACCGGGCGCACACTCCCGTCGTGTCGGGGGTCTCGGCCATGGCGCGCAGCAGCCTGCGGGCATCGCCCCGGCCGGGGTCCAGTTCGAAGTCCTGCGGGAGGGCGGCGATCCGGAGATCGGCGTCGAGCAGCAGCTCGGTGTTGGCGGCGGCCACCAGGCGGTCGGCCTCGCCGGGGCGCAGCTCGGGCGATCCGGCGAGGGCGGCGCGCAGCCGCGCTGTGGCGCTCACGCGGCACCGCCCGTGCCGGTGGCGTGCGTGGTGTCAGTGGTGGTCTGGGTCCAGGCCCGGATCGGGATGCCGCGGACGGTGGCGCGGGCCTCGGTGCGGATCGTGCCGGGGCGGGTGGGGTGCGGCTTGGTGGTGACGGTGGTGTCGACGATGTGGGCGACGTTGCGGACCGCGTCGGCGGACTCGGAGATGTAGATGTCGACCTCGTAGGCGCCGTTGTACTCGTGGTAGGTGACGTCCTTCGGCCAGGAGGTGAGGTCCAGGCCGGCGATCACCGCCTCGATCACTGCGTGGGCCCGCAGCAGCGCATCACGCCGCTGCGTACCGGCGTCGGGCGGCGGCTCGGCAGGGATTTGGGTCTGGGAAGATACGGACACGGTGTACCTCGATCTCTCGTTGCTGGTTGAGGTGTGCCGAGGGGTCGCATGAGGACCGGCCAGGGTCCCGGCGGCCCCGCTTACGTGGTGCGGTTCAGGCGGCTGTCGTACGGGCCGGCGGCCGCTGGGGCGTCGCCGCGCGCTCGGCGGCGAGGCGGGACTGCAGAGGGATCAGGGCGCGGACACGCTGCGCGTCCTCGGCGGACAACGCCGGCGCCGCGTCGACGATCCGGCGGATGTACGCCTCACGCTCGACGCCCGTCACGACGCGCTACTCGACGCGGCCGACGCGCTGAGCTGGGCGTCTTGCTCGAACCGGTCGATGTCCAGATCGAGCACCTGAGCCAACATGCTCCGGAGCTTGGGGCGCGGCACCTGTATGCCGCGCTCGATCCTGCTGAGGGTGGACCGGCTTACCGACGCGCCTTCCGCAGCGCACTTCTCGGCCAGATCTTGCAGTGTCATGCCGCGACGCAGACGCCCCTGCTTCACTGATGTTGCGTGTCCTGACATGACTCGCAACGTATCCGATGGAAAGGCTATGCGCAACAAGTCGCAACACAGAAATCCCGTAGGCTCCGCTCAAGGGGCCCGCCTGGATCGCTCGAAGTTGCGCAAAGTTGCGTTACGATGCGTTTCGCAAGCCCATGAAGGGAGCCCCATGCGGGAGCCGGAACCGTACGAGCGTCTTGACAAGGCGATGAACGAGCGACGCCTGACTCTGCGGATGAACTGGCGCGAGGTTGCCGAGGCTGCGGGAATCTCGTACACGGCGCTACGCGCCATCCGGCGTGGCAAGTACCGGCCTACCGAACTGACCGCACTTCGACTCGACGAAGCCCTGCAGTGGGCCCAGGGCTCTACCTTCACAATCCTCGGCGGAGACGACCTTCCCTCGGGGGAGGATGAGGAGCAAGGCGACGAGGAACTGACCGAGGAGCTGGAACTGGCGCAACGCCTGCTCGCAGCCACGATTCGCGAAATGAACCTGTCGCCAGAGGAAGCGGATGCGGTGTGGCGGCGCGTCCGGCCCGAAATCGTCGCTACCCACCGGTCCACCAAGGGCGACGGCAGCGAGAAGCCGCGCAATCAGCGCACCGGCTAGTCCGTGAGCTGTGAGAGTGGTCCCTGTCGCCACAGCTACAGGGAGGGGTGCAGATGACGCAACCGCATGAGCGTCTCGACGCAGCAATGAATTTGCGGCGACTAGAGCTTCGGATGAACTGGCGGGAAGTTGCCACCACAGCAGGCATCTCTTACGAGGCGCTCCGCGCCACCCGTCGCGGCGACTATCGGCCCACCGAGCTGACGGCGCGCCGCCTCGATGGCGCGTTGCAGTGGACCCACGGCTCCACCCTCGCGACCCTCAACGGCGGCACACCGACCCCGATTGAGGGCGATGCCGAACAGCTTCCCGCCCTGACCGCGGAGTTGGAGGTACTGCGACGCCTCCTCGCAGCAACGATCCGCGAGATGAACCTGACGCCAGCCGAGGCGGATGAGGTGTGGCGGCGGGTGCGGCCGGAAATCGAGGCTGCCCATCGCTCGGTCGAGGGTGATAGCGGTGGAAAGCCGCACAGTCAGCGCACCGGATAGTTACATTCCGGTCACGAATGTTTGAAAATTGTGCATGCGTGATGAGTTCCCTACGGAGAGTGGTCATCTGTCGTCACAGACACCACAGACTCCGAAGAGGAGACACAGGTGGCCCAGATAGCCCAGGTAGGTCAGATCGTCGCGGCCGTCGCAGGCGGCGCACTGCTCGCGATCGCAGCGATGGTCACCATCAAGCTGCACCGGGTCGAACGCGACGCCGAGCAGCGGCGCAGAATCGATACCGCCGTACAAGTCGTCCTCGACGGAGTCGAGACGCACAGACACAGACGGAGCCTCGACCGGCCGCCCGACCCCGTCGAGGTGCGCACGAAGGCTCACCTCCGGCTACTCGTCGAGAAGCGCCGGCCGATCCGGCGGCGGTCAGGAGCGTCGCCGGTGGGTCGGGGGTGACGGCGGCAGGGTCCGCCGCCATTCGATCCGCTCCGCAATCGGCTGACTCGCCCCCGTCCTCGGGCTGCGCAGGAGACACGGCCGCCCCAGGTAACCGGGGCCGAGGATGAGACTCGCCGTCTCCCGCCGGGCGGTGATGGGCGCCTGATGCCACGACTCCCAGATATCCACCCCCGGCCGCACGATGCTCAGCACTGCGGCAGGCACGGCGAGTTGCCGCTCCCGCGCCTCCAAATCGACGACTTCCGCTTCCTTGGCATCGAGAGAGCTGGCCAGCAGCCGCACCTCGGCCAGCGTCGCCCCCGTGGCACCGCGCAGCTCGTCCCGCTCCGCGCGGGCCCGGGCGAGCCGGACTCGTATGTCGCGCACCGCGGCATCGTCCCTGCCGGGCGCAGACAGCACCTCGTAGATGTCCGCCCGGGCCAGGTACGCCATCAGGACGCCCGGGGCGGACCGGTCGCCGATGATCAGGTCGTCGACCGGCTGCTTCTGGATCCTCCGGCCGCAGGAGGTACAGCGATACACGGGCTTGCGGCCGGGGACGCCGAGCGGGCCGAGGTTCTTCTCGCAGCCGCCGCACCACAGGCTGGAGGTCAGCGGATGCTTCACCCCGCCGTAGGCGGTGGCGCGCGAGGGGTCGGTCATCCGGTGATAGACGGCCCAGAAGCGCTCCTCGCTGACGATGCCGTCCCATACCCCCTGGTAGACCGCGCCCTTGTAGTACCGCAGCCCTGCGTACGAGTGCCTGACCGCCATGAACCGCAACTGCCCCCGGGTGAACCGCTTACCCTTCCCATTGCGGTAGCCCAGCTCGAAGATGCGCCTCTCGACGGCGGCCAGCGTGTGGCCGGCCTCCAGCATCTCGAACAGGGTCCGCGGTATCTCGGACCGCTCCTCATCCTCAACCCAGGTGATCAGCTTGCCCGTGGCCGCGTCGTACACCGGCTTCAGCCCGCACGGCGCTTCACCGTGCGGGCGCCCCCGGGCCGCTTCCTTCGGTGCCGTGCGGGACACCCGCTTGTGGGTCTTATAGCTCTCGTACTCGGAGTCGACGGCGTCGTCGATCAGCGCTTTCCGGTCGCGGCCGTTGGCGGGGTCGTACAGCCGCTCGTGCGTAGTGACCCAGATCCGGACGCGCTTCTGCTCGCACAGCTCGATGAACGACACCCATTCGCCGACCTGGCGCGAGCCGCGGGAGGACTCCCAGAGCATCAGGATGTCAGCGCCGAAGTCGCTCGCCCGGCCCGTCGGTCCGGTCTTGAGGTCGGCGACCAGCTGGTCGAAGTCGCCGCGAGCCCGCCGCGCGTACCGGCTGGCGCTCAGACCCTCATCGACGTAGGGCTTCCCCAAGTCCCAGTCCTGGTCTGCAGCAGCGTCGTGATTGTCGAGGCCCTGGTCCTCGATGGAGGTCCCGCCCTTGGCGTCGGACAGCCGGCGGTACTCCCTGGCGCGCAGTCTGTCGGTACTCATGCCGCACAGGTCTACCAGAATTGGGACCTTCAGCGGTACATCTCCGGGCTGATGTACCTCGTCCCCGTCGGCCTGTTCATGACCGCCTACGTCTCGATGCTGGTCGCCCTCGTCAACGAGAACGGCTCCGCGGCGGTCCTGCTGGTTCTGGCGATCGTCGCGGGGCTCGTCACCGTTCCGCTCTCCGTCTGGCTGTGGGTGCGGTTCAGCCTCTCCCCCGCCGTCGCCGTCTTCGAGCGCCAGGGCGCGATCGCGGCCATGCGCCGCTCGTCGAAGCTGGTGAGCGGGAGCTGGTGGCGGGTCCTGGGCGTCACCCTGCTCGCGGGTGTGATCGCGGGAACGGCGAGCTACGCCGTACAGACCCCGCTCAGCTTCATGGCGATGATCCCCGGCCTGGTGGACACCTCGGGACTGGGCTCCGACCCCACGTCCTCGGAGATTCTCTCCGCGATCAGCGGGGTGCTGATCCTGCTCGCGGTGGCCCAGCTGATCGGCCAGCTCATCGTCACCGTGTTCCCGCAGCTCGTGGTCGGCCTGCTCTATGTCGACCAGCGCATCCGTACGGAGAATCTGGCCCCGGCGCTCGCCGACGCCTCGGGGCTCCCGGCCGCGGCACCCGGCCCGCCGCGCTGAAGCCGGGCCCGCGTGGCGCGGCCAGGGCACAGTCGACAGGGCCGTGCCCGCCAGGCGGACTGGCGGGCACGGCCCTGTCGGCTGCGCTGTGGGCGGGCGCGGTGTAGGCGAGCGATGGAGCGGATGCGCCCCGGCGCGCTCAGACGTTGAAGCCCAGCGCCCTCAGCTGCTCACGGCCATCGTCCGTGATCTTGTCCGGGCCCCACGGAGGCATCCAGACCCAGTTGATCTTCAGCTCGTTGACCAGGCCCTCCGTCGCCGACTGCGCCTGGTCCTCGATGACGTCGGTCAGCGGGCAGGCCGCCGAGGTCAGCGTCATGTCCAGCGTGGCGACATTGGAGTCGTCGACGTGGATGCCGTAGATCAGCCCGAGGTTGACGACGTCGATGCCCAGTTCGGGGTCGACGACGTCGTACAGCGCCTCGCGGATCTCCTCCTCGGAAGCCGGCTTGAGCGCGGCCCCTGCGTTCTCGGTCATACCGTCTTCCTCTCGGGGCCGTCGCCCAGGGCCTGGGCGGTCGCGTCCTTCCACGCCATCCAGCTCAGGAGCGCGCACTTCACACGGGCCGGGTACTTGGAGACGCCGGCGAACGCGATCGCGTCCTCCAGCACCTCCTCCATCGCCTCGTCCGGCTCGATCCTGCCTCGGGACTGCATCAGCTCCAGAAACGTGGCCTGGATCTTCTGCGCGTCGGCCAGTTCCCTGCCGACCAGCAGTTCGTTCAGCACGGACGCGCTGGCCTGGCTGATGGAACAGCCCTGGCCCTCGTACGAGACGTCCGCGACGCGCGTTCCGTCGTACTTCACGCGCAGCGTGATCTCGTCGCCACACGTCGGATTGACGTGGTGTACCTCGGCGTCGCCGTCCCGGAGTCCCCGGCCGTGCGGGTTCTTGTAGTGGTCGAGGATGACGTCCTGGTACATCGAATCAAGCTTCACCGGTGCTCCGCTCTACCCGAAGAAGTTACGGACGTGCTCCAGCCCGTCGATCAGCGCGTCGACCTCGCCGGGCGTGGAGTACAGATAGAACGACGCTCGCGTGGTCGCGGGAATTCCGTAGCGGAGGCAGACCGGCCGCGCGCAGTGATGGCCGACGCGGACCGCGATGCCCTGTTCGTCCAGCACCTGGCCCACATCGTGGGGGTGGATGTCACCCAGCGTGAAGGAGATCGCGGCGCCTCGGTCCTCGGCCGTCACCGGTCCGATGATCCGCAGATCCGGGACCTCCAGCAGACGCTTCAGCGCGTACTCGGTGATCGCGTGCTCATGGGCGGCGATCTTCTCCATGCCGATGGCGTTCAGATAGTCCACCGCCGCGCCGAGGCCGACGGCCTGGGCGATCGGGGGCGTACCGGCCTCGAACTTGTGCGGAGCGGGCGCGTAGGTCGAGGAGTGCATCGAGACGGTCTCGATCATCTCGCCGCCGCCGAGGAACGGAGGCAGGTCCTCCAGCAGTTCCTGCCGGCCCCACAGCACGCCGATGCCCGTCGGACCGCACATCTTGTGGCCGGTGAAGGCCACGAAGTCGGCCTGGAGCGCCTGTACGTCCAGGGGGGCGTGCGGGGCGGCCTGGGAGGCGTCGAGCAGGACCAGCGCGCCGACCTGCTGGGCGCGGCGCACGATCGCCTCGACCGGGTTGATCGTGCCGAGGATGTTGGAGACCAGCACAAAGGAGACGATCTTCGTCTTCTCGGTGATGATCTCCTCGATGTTGGAGAGATCGAGATGACCGTCGTCGGTCAGCCCGAACCACTTCAGCTTCGCTCCCGTGCGCTGCGCGAGCAGCTGCCACGGAACGATGTTGGAGTGGTGCTCCATCTCGGTGATGACGATCTCGGTGTCGTGGTCGACGCGGTAGGGCTCGTCGGCCCAGCCGAGCATGTTCGCGACCAGGTTCAGCGACTCGGAGGCGTTCTTGGTGAAGATCACTTCGTCGCGGCTGGGCGCGTTGATGAACTCGGCCACCTTGGTGCGGGCGCCCTCGTAGGCCGCGGTGGCCTCTTCCGCGAGGACGTGGACCCCGCGGTGGACGTTCGCGTGGTGCTGTTCGTAGTACTCGCTCAGCGCGTCGATGACCTGGCGGGGCCGCTGGGAGCTGGCCGCGCTGTCCAGATAGACGAGCTTCCTGTCTCCGTGGATCACCCGGTCCAGGATCGGGAAGTCCTTGCGGATCGCCTCGGTGTCGAGGAGGCCGGGCAGCCCCTGTCGGGCGTCAGTCACGCGGATACGCCACCCTTCACATACGCCTCGTAGCCCTCGGCCTCCAGCTTGTCCGCCAGCTCCGGGCCGCCGGACTCGGCGATCCGGCCGCCCGCGAAGACATGCACCCGGTCGGGCTTGATGTAACGGAGAATGCGCGTGTAGTGCGTGATCAGCAGGGTGCCGACCTCGCCGCGCTCACGGACGCGGTTGACGCCTTCGGAGACGACGCGCAGCGCGTCGACGTCGAGACCGGAGTCCGTCTCGTCGAGGATCGCGATCTTGGGCTTGAGCAGTTCGAGCTGGAGGATCTCGTGGCGCTTCTTCTCTCCGCCGGAGAAGCCCTCGTTGACATTGCGCTCGGCGAAGGCGGGGTCCATGCTCAGGCGCTCCATGGTCTCCCTGACCTCCTTCACCCAGGTGCGCAGCTTGGGGGCCTCGCCGCGGATCGCGGTGGCGGAGGTGCGCAGGAAGTTGGAGACGGAGACGCCGGGGACCTCGACCGGGTACTGCATGGCGAGGAAGAGGCCGGCGCGGGCGCGCTCGTCGACGGTCATCTCCAGGACGTCCTCGCCGTCGAGGGTGACCTGGCCGCCGGTGACCGTGTACTTGGGGTGTCCGGCCAGCGAGTACGCGAGGGTGGACTTGCCTGAGCCGTTGGGGCCCATGATGGCGTGGGTCTCGCCCTGCTTCACGGTCAGGTCGACGCCCTTGAGGATCTCACGGGGGCCGGCCTCGGCTTCGACGGAGACGTGCAGGTCGCGGATTTCAAGCGTTGCCATGGGTAGCTCAGGACTCCTGGGTGACGGAGACGAGCACATCGTCCCCTTCGATCTTTACGGGGTATACGGGGACGGGGCGCGTCGCGGGCAGCCCGGAGGGCTTGCCGGTGCGGAGGTCGAAGCTGGACCCGTGGAGCCAGCATTCGATCTGGCAGTCCTCCACCTCTCCCTCGGACAGCGAGACGTTCGCGTGCGAGCAGATGTCGTGGATCGCGAACACTTCGCCCTCGGTGCGGACGACGGAGACGGGCGTGCCGTCGAGTTCGACACGCTTGGGGGTGTCGTCCTCCAGCTCGCTCAGCCCGCAGGCACGGACGAAACTCATGCGACCGACGCCTCCAGCTCTTCCTCGATCTTGGCGAGCAGGCGCTCCTCGACGTCCGGGAGGCCGATCTGCTGGACCAGTTCGGCGAAGAAGCCGCGCACGACGAGTCGGCGGGCGTCCTGCTCGGGGATGCCGCGGGCCATCAGGTAGAAGAGCTGCTCGTCGTCGAAGCGGCCGGTGGCCGAGGCGTGGCCGGCGCCGACGATCTCGCCGGTCTCGATCTCCAGGTTGGGCACGGAGTCGACTCGGGCCCCGTCGGTGAGGACGAGGTTCCGGTTCATCTCGTAGGTGTCGGTGCCCTCGGCGTTGACCCGGATCAGCACGTCGCCGATCCACACCGCGTGCGCGCCGTCGCCCTGGAGCGCGCCCTTGTAGACGGCATTGGACTTGTTGTGCGGCGCGTTGTGGTCGACGAGGAGGCGGTGCTCCTGGTGCTGGCCCTTGTCGGTGAAGTAGAGGCCGAACAGCTCGGCCTCGCCGCCGGTGGCCGCGTACGCGACGCGGGGGTGCAGCCGTACCAGATCGCCGCCGAAGGTGACGACGACGGACTTGAAGGAGGCGTCGCGGCCGACGAGGGCGTTGTGCTGGGCGACGTGGACGGCCTTGTCGTCCCAGTCCTGGACGGAGACGACGGTCAGCCTGGCGCCGTCGCCGAGGAGGTAGTCGACGTTGGAGGCGAGCACGGCGTCGCCGGTGTGGTCGATGACCACGACGGCCTCGGCGAACGCGCCCAGCTCGATGACCTGGTGGCCGAAGGCGACGCCGCCCTCGCCGTGCACGGCGATCCGGATCGGCTCGGTGAGGACCGTCTCCTTGGGGACGGTGACGACCGACGCCTGCTCGAAGGCGGAGTACGCCTGTGCGGCGACCCGGTCCACGGGGACGCCGGCCTTGCCGAGGCGGGCGTCGTCGCGGCCGACGGTCTCGACGGTGACGCTCTCGGGGGCGTCCACGACCACCTTGACGCCGCCGGCGGCGACGGCGGTGCCGTCGTGGAGACCGGCGAGCCGTTCCAGCGGAGTGAAGCGCCACTCCTCCTCGCGGCCGTGGGGCACCGGGAAGTCCGCCACGTCGAACGAGGGGGGCGCACTCATACGCGTGGCGACGGTCGACTCGGCGGCCACCGCGATCGAGCCGGCGGTGGTGGATCCCACCGGGATGTTCTGAGCCTCAGCCATGGCTGTCGTCGTGCTCTCTCTCTGCCTCTGGTTCACAAAAGTCGCTCACTGCCGGGGCGGGCACTCGTCGTGCCCGCCCCACCGAAGACGCCGGGGCGCCGGGATACCGGGTGCCGGGGTGCTATCCGACCGAGCCCTCCATCTGCAGCTCGATCAGCCGGTTGAGCTCCAGCGCGTACTCCATCGGCAGTTCCTTGGCGATCGGCTCGACGAAGCCCCGCACGATCATCGCCATGGCCTCGAACTCGGTCATGCCGCGGCTCATCAGATAGAAGAGCTGGTCCTCGGAGACCTTGGAGACGGTCGCCTCATGGCCCATGGAGACGTCGTCCTCGCGGACGTCGACGTACGGGTAGGTGTCCGAACGGGAGACCGTGTCGACCAGGAGCGCGTCGCACAGAACGTTGGACTTGGCTCCCGGCGCGCCCTCGCCGATCTCGATGAGACCGCGGTAGGAGGTGCGGCCGCCGCCTCGCGCCACCGACTTGGAGACGATGTTCGAGGAGGTGTTGGGGGCCATGTGGACCATCTTGGCGCCGGCGTCCTGGTGCTGGCCCTGGCCCGCGAAGGCGATGGACAGGGTCTCGCCCTTGGCGTGCTCGCCCATGAGGTAGACGGCCGGGTACTTCATGGTGACCTTGGAGCCGATGTTGCCGTCGACCCACTCCATGGTCGCGCCCTCGTAGGCCACGGCCCGCTTGGTGACCAGGTTGTAGACGTTGTTCGACCAGTTCTGGATCGTCGTGTAGCGGCAGCGGCCGCCCTTCTTGACGATGATCTCGACGACCGCGCTGTGCAGCGAGTCGGAGGAGTAGATGGGTGCGGTGCAGCCCTCGACGTAGTGGACGTACGCGTCCTCGTCGACGATGATCAGCGTCCGCTCGAACTGCCCCATGTTCTCCGTGTTGATACGGAAGTACGCCTGGAGCGGGATGTCGACGTGGACGCCCTTGGGCACGTAGATGAACGACCCGCCGGACCAGACCGCGGTGTTCAGCGACGCGAACTTGTTGTCGCCGACCGGGATGACCGTGCCGAAGTACTCCTGGAAGAGCTCCGGGTGCTCCTTCAGCGCGGTGTCGGTGTCGAGGAAGATGACGCCCTGCTCCTCCAGGTCCTCGCGGATCTGGTGGTAGACGACCTCGGACTCGTACTGCGCGGCGACACCGGCGACGAGGCGCTGCTTCTCCGCCTCGGGGATGCCGAGCTTGTCGTACGTGTTCTTGATGTCCTCGGGCAGGTCCTCCCAGGACGCCGCCTGCTTCTCCGTGGAGCGCACGAAGTACTTGATGTTGTCGAAGTCGATCCCCGACAGGTCCGAGCCCCAGCTCGGCATCGGCTTCCTGTCGAAGAGCCGCAGACCCTTCAGGCGCAGCTTCAGCATCCACTCCGGCTCGTTCTTCTTTGCCGAGATGTCACGGACGACAGCCTCGGAGAGGCCGCGCTTCGCCGCCGCGCCGGCCGCGTCGGAGTCGGCCCAGCCGAATTCGTACGTGCCCAGACCCTCGAGTTCGGGGTGGGCAGTCTCCGTGGGGAGAGTCATGCGGGGTTCCTCCCGGCCTTGCTGGCAGATGCTGATGGTGGGGTGGTCTGTGGGGTGCCGCGCGCCGGCCGGGGGCCGTGCGGCGACTCGCCGCGCGGGTCCTGTTCCGCGCGCGGGACGAACGTCGTGCACACCTCGTCACCGTGGGCGATGGTGGCCAGACGCTGCACATGGGTCCCGAGCACACGGGAGAAGAACTCCGTCTCCGCCTCGCACAGCTGCGGGAACTGCTCGGCGACGTGGGCGACCGGGCAGTGGTGCTGGCAGAGCTGCTCGCCCGGCCGGTGGCCGGGGGCGCTCCGCGCCGTAGCAGCGTACCCGTCGGCGCTGAGGGCCTTCGCCAGGGCTTCGGTGCGCTCCTCGGGGGCCGCGGCCTCGACGGCCCGGCGGTAGGGCTCGGCCTGGGTCTCCATGCGGTCGCGCGCGAAGGCGGCGACCGCCGCGTCCCCGGCCGCTCCGCCACCGGCGCTGCGCTCGATCCAGCGGAGCGCGTCGGCGGCCAGCGAGTCGTACGACTGGTCGAAGGCGTCCCGGCCGTAGTCGGTCAGGGCGAACACCTTGGCGGGCCTGCCGCGGGTGCGTGCCCCGTAGATCCGCTTCTCGCGGGCCTCGACGATCTTCTCGGCCAGGAGGGTGTCCAGATGGCGGCGGACCGCCGCCTGGGTGAGCCCGAGCCTGGCCGCGAGATCGGCCACCGTGGACGGGCCGTGGTTCAGCACGGACCGCGCGACCCGGTTGCGCGTCGAGTGATCTGCGCGCACTCGTGCCGCGAGTTCCTCCCGTGGAGCCTCGCCGACGTTTTTCACAACACCATTGTTGCGTAATTCCTCGGGACGTGACAACCACCGTCCGGTGGGGCGTCCGGTGCGCTTCATCACTTAGGGTCACCTAATAACGGAGCCCGCCCGGCGGCTGCCGGACGGGCCCTGACCAGGTGTTTCATCCGAAGGTCGCCCGAAGGTCACCCGAAGGTCGGCCGCAGGGGGCGGCGAGGGCGGCGATTCCCGTCGCGGGCATGACTCGCGGGGGCCGCGCCGGGGGCCCTCACGCGCCCGCCTAGACTTCCGGCATGCAAAGCGAGTCCGCCGTCCGAATCAGGGGCCTGGTCAAGCGGTACGGGTCCAGGACAGCCGTGGACGGCCTGGATCTCCACGTGCCCCCGGGCCGGGTCACCGCCGTACTCGGCCCCAACGGAGCCGGCAAGACCACCACGATCGAGATCTGCGAGGGCTACCGCCGCGCCGACGCCGGCACGGTCCGGGTCCTCGGCCTCGATCCCGTCTCCGACGCCGGAAAGCTGCGCCCCCGCATCGGCGTGATGCTCCAGTCGGGCGGGATCTACTCCGGCGCCCGCGCCGACGAGATGCTCCGCCACATGGCCGGACTGCACGCGCATCCGCTGGACGTGGACACGCTGATCGAGCGCCTCGGCCTCGGCGGCTGCGGCCGTACGGCCTACCGGCGGCTCTCCGGCGGCCAGCAGCAGCGGCTCGCGCTCGCGCTCGCCGTCGTCGGCCGCCCCGAACTCGTCTTCCTCGACGAGCCCACCGCGGGGCTCGACCCCCAGGCCCGCCGTTCGACCTGGGATCTGGTGCGCGAACTGCGCGCGGACGGTGTCTCCACGGTCCTCACCACCCACTTCATGGACGAGGCGGAGGAGCTCGCCGACGACGTCGCCATCATCGACGCCGGACGCGTGATCGCCCAGGGCAGCCCGGAGCAGCTCTGCCGCGGCGGCGCGGAGAACACCCTCCGCTTCCTCGGCCGCCCGGGTCTCGACGTCGGCTCCCTGCTCAAGGCCCTGCCCGACGGCACGGAGGCCGCCGAGCTGACCCCGGGGGCGTACCGCATATCGGGCGAGGTGGGCCCGCAGCTCCTGGCGACGGTGACCTCCTGGTGCGCCCAGCACGGAGTGATGCCGGACGGCATCTCGGTCGAGCGCCACACCCTGGAGGACGTGTTCCTGGAGCTGACCGGCAGGGAGCTGCGCTGATGACCGGAACAGCCGCACACCGCCGACGGGGTCCGCGCCGTCCGCCGGGGTGTCCCCGTGAACCGCACCGCCCGGAGACGACCGGCGAGGAGCCGCGCTGATGACTGCCGGTACGTACACGCCCAGACCGGGGGCCGCGCCCCTGGGGCGCATGATCGCGGCGCAGGCCGTGTTCGAGACGAGAATGCTGCTGCGTAACGGTGAGCAGCTGCTGCTCACCGTCGTCATCCCCTCGCTGCTGCTCGTCCTGTTCTCGACCGTCGACATCGTCGACTTCCCCGGCACCGGGACCGGCTCGGGCGAGGCGGTCGACTTCCTCGCGCCGGGGGTGCTCGCCCTCGCCGTGATGTCCACCGCCTTCACGGGACAGGCCATCGCGACCGGTTTCGAACGCCGGTACGGGGTGCTCAAGCGGCTCGGCGCGTCCCCGCTTCCCCGCTGGGCCCTGATGTGCGCCAAGACGCTCTCCGTCCTGGCGACCGAGATCCTTCAGGTCCTCCTGCTGGCCGCCATCGCGTTCGGGCTCGGCTGGTCACCGCAGGGCGGCTCGCTCTCGGTGCTCTCCGTACTGCTGCTGCTCGTCCTCGGCACCGCCGCCTTCAGCGGACTCGGGCTGCTCATGGCCGGAACGCTCCGCGCCGAGGCGACGCTCGCCGCCGCCAACCTGGTCTTTCTGCTGCTCCTGGTCGGCGGCGGGGTCATCGTGCCCCTGGACCGGTTCCCGGACGGCGTCGCGTCGGTGCTCTCGCTGCTGCCGATCTCCGCGCTCTCGGAGGGGCTGCGGGACGTTCTCCAGCACGGCGCCTCGATGCCCTGGGGCGAACTCGGCGTGCTCACCGTCTGGGCGGTGCTCGGGCTGGGCCTGGCGGCGCGCTTCTTCCGCTGGGAGTGACCGCCGCCGCTCCACAGCCGCTCCGCTTCGCGGTTGACGCGCGCGTCCCCCATTGGGTGTGGATCACGACCGCCGTCTTCCATAGGTACTGACCCACGCGCCAGTATGAGCCTGCCAAGATCAGCGCGTGGGAGGCCACCATGGAGCGGACCGCCGCAATGCGATTGGACGCGGAGTGGGCGAAGGTCAGAGCCGGCCGGGCCGGGCTGCCGCCGGGCGAGCGGGTGCGACTGCTGACGGACCTCATCGCCGCGCTCACCCCGCACGCCGAGGACGATCTCTCGTTCTCCGCCAGACTCAGCCTCCGGTACGCCGATCTCGCCCGGCACCACTTCGACGCCGGCCGGCGCGCGAACGCGCTCACCGCCGCCCATGAGGCGGTACGGCGCTGTGCCGAACCGGCCCGGCACGATCCGGAGCACGCCCGCTGGTACGCCGAGGCGCTCACCAGCCAGGCCGTCTATCTGGCCCAGCCGCTCAGCGACGAGCTGGGGCTGCCGCTGTACGCGTTCCGGTCGAACGGCGACCGGCCCTGCCCGGCCGACCGCTCCGACGGGCTCGCGGCGCTGGCGGCGACCCGCCGCGCCATCGAGGTCTGGGAGCGGCTGGACGGATCGGACCCGCGGAACCGGGAGGGTCTGGCGCAGTCCTACGCCTACCTGGGCGACCGGCTCGAGGAGCTGGGGGATCCGGTGGAGGCCGCGGCCTGGGCCGTACGGGCGGAGCGCCGGTTCCAGGAAGCGGGGCCGGGCACGGGAGGGCGCGAGGCGCTGCACTCGGCGGTGCTGGAACACCTCGGCGACCAGTTGCAGCGCCGGCTGCGCCACTGCTCCTTCGCGGACGGACTGACCCGGCTGCGCGCCGAGGGACTGCTGCCGGAGAGGCTGCTGCCGCTCGCGGTGGTGGCCGCGCGTATCGAGGGCGTGGAGCCGGAGGAGATCGCCCGCGGGCTGCGGCTGGACGCGGCGGAGGTACGGCGGATTCTGCGGGCGCGGTCCTGGCGCGCGGTGTGGCGGTTCGACACACGGGACGCGGAGGGCTCCCCCTGGACCCCGATGGCCTTTCCCTGGCGCGGTATGGACGCGGTCACCGACCGCAGCGCGGCGGCGGTCGCCGAGGACCTCACCGACGCCTTTCTGAACGCGCCCGACCGGCCGCCGGAGCCGGTGCACTGGCGCGTCGCCGTGTGGTGGGAGGAGGAGGGCCACCTGGACCGCTCGCGGTTCCGGCGTACCCATGTTCCTCAGTCCGGCGCCCCTGTCGCCCGAGCCGGTGCCGGCGTTCCCGACCCGGTCCCGCGCGCCGGCTCATCCGCACGCAAGGACATCGCACCGGCGCCGGCACCCGCACCGGGCAAAGTCACACCCCCCTCGTGAAAACTTGCACAAGGCCCGCCCTACGATTGAGTCCGTGCAGACTCCACTTGCCCTCGTCGCCAAGCGCTGGACGCCCGCTCCGGGAATCCTCCGGCGCGCCGCCCTCTCCGCCGTCGTGATGAGCGTGATCATCATCGTCACGGGAGGCGCGGTCCGGCTCACCGGCTCCGGCCTCGGCTGCGACACCTGGCCCAAGTGCACGGACGACAGCCTCTTCGCCACACCCGAGCAGGGGCTGCACGGGGCGATCGAGTTCGGCAACCGGATGCTGACGTACGTCCTGTCGGCGGCCGTCGGCTGGACCATCATCGCGGCGCGCGCCACCAAGCCGCTGCGGCGTTCACTGACCCGGCTCGGCTGGGCCCAGTTCTGGATCGTGGTGAGCAACGCCGTCCTGGGCGGCATCACCGTGTGGGCGGGGCTCAACCCGTGGACGGTCGCGGGTCACTTCCTCGCCGCCAACGCGCTTCTCACGGTCACCGTGGTCACCTGGCACCGGGCGGGCGAGGGCGACGCCACGCCACGGCCGCGCGTTCCGCGTCCGGTCCGCAAACTGTCCTGGGCGATCGTGATCGCCGCCGGACTCGTCATCGTCCTGGGCACCGCCGTGACCGGCTCGGGCAAGCACGCGGGCGACAGCAGCGATGTGCCGCGGATGCCGTGGGACTGGGTCGGTGCCGCGCAGATCCACTCCGTCTCCGCGTGGGTGGTGTGCGCGCTGGCGGTCGCGATGTGGCTGGTGCTGCGGGTGGTCGACGCTCCGGCCGACGTGCGTGCGCGCTCCCGCGATCTGCTGGTCGTGCTGCTGGCGCAGGGGGGTGTGGGCTATCTGCAGTACTTCACCGGCGTTCCGGAGATCCTGGTCGGCCTGCATATGCTCGGCTCCGCCCTGATGTGGGTCGCGGTCGTGCGGCTGGCGCTGAGCATGCGCGAGCGCCCGTCGGCGTCGCCGGAGATCCCCGCCCAGAGCGACCCCGCGCTGACCCGGGTCTGATCCGGGCCCGGAGTCCGGTCGGTGCCGTGCGCTCCGGCCGGGCTCGGGTCCCGCCGACCGCAGGGCCCGGACCGCCTCCGGCCTACCTTCAGATGTACCCCGGCCGCGCGAACGCGCCGGGCCCCGAACCCGTGCGGCCGAGTGCCCTGTGCCCCATCGCGTTGTGCGGGTTCCCCGTGTGCCGGGGGTCCGGGAGCCCGTACACCCGGCGGGCGTTGCCCGCCGCGATCATTCCGGCGACCCGGTCCGCGTCGGTACGGGACCACGCGCCGTCGCCGACCCAGCCGCCCAGGACCCGGACGAGCGCCTCGTGGAAGACCCGCGCGCCCACCACATGCAGTTCGGGCAGCCCGCGCGCGCCGCTGGAGTACAGCACCTTCCCGAAAGGCGCGAGTTCCAGGATCTCCGCCAGCACGGCCGCGGCCCGCGCGCCCGTATGGGCGAGCGCGGGCCCCAGGTCGGCGTACACATGCGGGAAGACGCTCGCCAGCAGGGCCGACTGCCGGTGGTGCGGATAGCCCTTCAGCAGCACCAGGTCGGTGCCGAGCCCGGCGGTCGCGGCGGCGAATCCCGCCAGCGGCGCCGGGTCCTCGACGCCGAGATGGAGCTGGAGCGGCCGTCCCGAGCCGACCGCGATCCACAGCAGATGCCGGACCAGGACCGGATCGGTGAGTTCGGCGCCGACCGGCCGTCCGGCCAGCCATCGGCCGACGGCCCCGCGGACCTCGCCGGGGCCCGGCGGCTCGGGATCCAGGGCGATCCCTCGGCGTACCGCCCGCAGCGAGGCGAAGGCGACGGCGGACGCGGCGGCCCCCTGGACGGCCTCGGCGAGGTTCGCGAGAAAGCCCTCGACCGTGCCGGAGGTGTCGGCCACCTGCTCGGCGAGGAGTTCGAGGCGCACGATCTCGTGCGCCTCGGCCGCGCCCGCCGCCGCGATCTCGCGCGGTCCGGTGAGATCTCCCGGCAGCCCGGTGTCCACGAGATAGGTGGAGATCCCGCTCCCCCGCAGCAGCCTTCTGCCGGTCTCCAGCACCCCCAGCTCCCGGCGCCGCGCCAGATAGAGCGCGGGCGGACAGTGCGGTTCCAGGCCGAGGAGGGGCGGGCACCAGCGGCGTACCGCGAAACCCGTCTGGGTGTCGAAGAAGGTGGTGCCCGGCGCGGGCGGCCCGCCCGTACGGCCCAAATACGCCTCGAAGGTGCCGAGCCCCAGCTCCGTACGGAGCACTCCGTGGCAGTACTGGTCCACGAGGGACGGGGTGTCGATCATCCGGGCTCCCGGTCGTGGGCTGTGATTCCGCGTCGCCGACGGGTTTCGCGGTTCCACAGACCTAACGGGTGACACCCCGGTGAGGTGTTGGTCAGCCGTTGGACGGGCCACCGAGTTGGATACCGGCCATGCGGGTCCACTCGTACGGACCGGTGCGGACCTTGGCCGCGAAGTCGCCGTCGAAGGACTCGTGGAGCGTCAGGCCGGCCTTCTCGGCCGCCGCGGCGGCGATGTCGTGGCTGGGCGCGACCAGGTCGCCCCAGCCGCCGTCCTCGCCGACGAGCACGATGCGGGTGCCCATCTGGCCCAGATACGCGAGCTGTCCCTCGGCGCCGCCGTGGGCCTTGGAGAAGGCGGTGATCTCACGGGCCAGCTTGGCGGTCCGGCGGGCCGCGCGCTTGTCGTCCGCCCGCCCGGTGTCCGCTTGCCGGTCGTCTGCCTGCTTGGTGTCTGCCATGAGCGTGATGCTACTTACGGGTACCGGCCCGTGGCCATGGCGGGTGATCGTGGCGTCGGCCACTGGAGGGTCCACACCCCATCAACCGCGGCAACGCGGAAATCGCCGGGCCCGCCGCCCGGACGTGCGCGGGCCCTTTCCCCGGACTCGTCCGGGTTCGGCTACCTCAGGAAGGGATCCACCGCGACCGCGACGAACAGCAGCGAGACATAGGTGATCGACCAGTGGAAGAGCCGCATCTCCTTCAGCTTGCCGCCCGTCGCACCCGCCTTGGCGCGCGCCTGCAGCGCATGGGCCTCCCACAGCCACCAGCCGCCGGTCGCCAGCGCCACCGCCGTGTAGAACCAGCCGGTGTAGCCGAGCGGGGTGAGCAGCAGTGAGACGCCGACCATCACCCAGCTGTAGACCACGATCTGGCGGGCCACCACCCGGTTGGAGGCGACGACCGGGAGCATCGGGACGCCGACGCGGGCGTAGTCCTCCTTCACCTTCATCGAGAGCGGCCAGTAGTGCGGCGGCGTCCAGAAGAAGATGACGAGGAAGAGGACGACGGCGGCCCACGACATCGAGTCGGTGACGGCGGACCAGCCGATCAGTACCGGCATACAGCCGGCGATACCGCCCCAGACGATGTTCTGCGAGGTGCGCCGCTTCAGGATCATCGTGTAGACGACGACGTAGAAGAGGAGCGCGCCGAGCGAGAGCCAGGCGGAGAGCCAGTTGACCAGGAGCCCGAACCAGAGCGTGGAGACGACCGCGAGGCTCAGGCCGAAGACCAGGCCCTCGCGCGGCGAGACCATGCCGGTGACCAGCGGACGCTGCGACGTGCGGTCCATCAGCGCGTCGATGTCGCGGTCGATGTACATGTTGAGCGCGTTCGCCCCACCGGCGGAGAGATAGCCGCCGACGCAGGTGACGAGCACCAGCATCAGATCGGGTACCCCTTGCGCGGCGAGGAACATCACCGGCACTGTGGTGATGAGCAGCAGTTCGATGATCCGCGGCTTGGTCAGCGCCACGAACGCCTTGAGGCGGGCCCCGAAGGGCCGGTCGCCAGGGTTCGTCCCGAGTTCCCTCATGGACCTGCGGGCACGGGCTGAGCCCCCACCCGCCGGACGGGATTCGACGGCCGTCACGCACACCCCTGACAGAGATTCCAGCAGGCCCCGGACGTATGACAGCACTACTGAAGGCCCGGTGAAGACCTGCGCGTACCACGCCACTCTAGAGGCTGCCCATCTCGCGCCCCGCACGGGGGTGGGATCGTGTTGAGCGGTCGGCGCGAGCGGCGCGTACACCTCCACGAACGGGCCTGCGCACTGCCCGCGAACGGCCGTGCCGGGAGGCGGACTCCCGTTCCCGGCCGCACGCTGGCTCTGTCCGGCTCTCCGCCGGGTGTGCCGGACACCCGTATGCCCGCCGGAGTGTGCCGGTCACCCGCGTGTCCGCCGGGGTGTGCCGGACACCCATATGAAAAGGGGCCAGGAAAGAGACAATGGGGACAGCGCTCGAAATTCCGCGCGTTGTCCCAAGGGTAGGCTCGACAACGCCCGGTGCCTCCATCGTCACCGGGGTATGACATGTGGAGACATGTGGAGAGGAGCCCTGACCCAGGGTGAGCACCAAGCCGACCACAACCGACCTCGAGTGGACCGATCTGGACCAGCGGGCCGTCGATACCGTCCGCGTCCTGGCCATGGATTCCGTACAGAAGGTCGGCAACGGCCACCCCGGTACGGCCATGAGCCTCGCGCCCGCCGCGTACGTGCTGTTCCAGAAGCTCATGCGGCACGATCCGGCCGACGCCGACTGGACCGGCCGGGACCGGTTCGTCCTCTCGGCCGGCCACTCGTCGCTGACGCTGTACATCCAGCTGTACCTGGCCGGGTACGGGCTGGAGCTGGACGATCTGAAGGCGTTCCGGACCTGGGGCTCCAAGACCCCCGGTCACCCTGAGTACGGACACACCACCGGCGTCGAGACGACGACCGGGCCGCTCGGCCAGGGCGTCGCCAACGCGGTGGGCATGGCGATGGCCGCCCGCTACGAGCGCGGCCTGTTCGACCCGGACGCCGCCGCCGGAGCCTCGCCGTTCGACCACACCATCTGGGCCATCGCCGGTGACGGCTGCCTCCAGGAGGGCATCGCGGCCGAGGCGTCCTCGCTGGCCGGTCACCAGAAGCTGGGCAATCTGGTGCTGCTGTGGGACGACAACCACATCTCCATCGAGGGCGACACGGAGACGGCCGTCTCCGAGGACACGCTCAAGCGGTACGAGGCGTACGGCTGGCACGTCCAGCGCGTCCAGCCCAAGGAGAACGGCGACCTCGACCCCGAGGGCCTGTTCCGGGCCCTGAAGGCGGCGCAGGCCGAGACCGGGCGTCCGTCGTTCATCGCGGCCCGTTCGATCATCGCCTGGCCGGCTCCGCACGCCCAGAACACCGAGGCCGCGCACGGCTCGGCGCTCGGCGAGGACGAGGTCAGGGCGACGAAGTCGGTCCTGGGCTTCGACCCGGACAAGCACTTCGAGGTCACCGACGAGGTCCTCGCGCACACCCGTGAGGCGCTGGACCGCGGCCGTGAGGCGCGCGGTGAGTGGGAGAAGACGTTCGCCGCGTGGCGTACGGCCAACCCGGAGCGCGCCGCGGAGTTCGACCGGATCCGCGCGGGCGAGCTGCCCGCGGGCTGGGAGGACAGGCTGCCGGACTTCGAGACGGGCAAGGGCGTCGCGACCCGTGCCGCCTCGGGCAAGATCCTCCAGTCGCTGGGCGCGGTCATCCCCGAGCTGTGGGGCGGCTCCGCCGACCTCGCGGGGTCGAACAACACGACGATCGACAAGACGTCGTCGTTCCTGCCCGCGGACAACCCGCTGCCGGAGGCCGACCCGTACGGCCGCACGATCCACTACGGCATCCGCGAGCACTCGATGGCCGCGGTGATGAACGGGATCGCGCTGCACGGCAACACCCGTATCTACGGCGGCACCTTCCTGGTGTTCTCCGACTACATGCGCAACGCGGTGCGGCTCTCGGCGCTGATGCATCTGCCGGTGACGTATGTGTGGACGCATGACTCGATCGGTCTCGGCGAGGACGGCCCGACCCACCAGCCGGTGGAGCATCTGGCGTCGCTGCGCGCGATTCCGGGGCTGAACATCGTGCGCCCCGCCGACGCCAACGAGACCGCGATCGCCTGGCGCGAGATCCTCCGCCGCTACACCAAGGAGTTCGGTGTGGGCGCGCCGCACGGTCTGGCGCTGACCCGCCAGGGTGTGCCGACGTACCCGCGCAACGAGGACGCGGCCCGTGGGGGCTATGTCCTGTTCGAGGCCGAGGGCGGCGCTCCCGAGGTCGTGCTGATCGGTACGGGTTCCGAGGTGCAGCTCGCCGTCGAGGCGCGGGAGCAGCTCCAGGCCGCCGGTGTGCCCACCCGTGTGGTGTCGATGCCGTCGGTGGAATGGTTCGAGCAGCAGGAGCAGGGGTACCGGGACTCGGTGCTGCCGCCGGCCGTGAGGGCGCGGGTGGCGGTCGAGGCCGGGATCGGTCTCACCTGGCACCGCTTCGTCGGCGACGCGGGCCGGATTGTTTCGCTGGAGCACTTCGGGGCTTCGGCGGACGGCAAGGTCCTCTTCCGCGAGTTCGGGTTCACTGCCGATGCGGTCGCCGCGGCCGCGCGGGAATCTCTGGAAGCCGCCGCACGCTGACGTCGGTATACGACGAGTAGGAGATGCAACTCTCATGACAGACGCACTCAAGCGCCTCTCCGACGAAGGCGTCGCGATCTGGCTCGACGACCTGTCGCGGAAGCGGATCGGGTCCGGGAATCTGGCCGAGCTGATCGACCAGCAGCATGTGGTGGGCGTGACCACCAATCCGTCGATCTTCCAGAAGGCGATCAGCGGCGGCGACGGCTACGAGCAGCAGCTCAAGGAGCTGGCGGCCCGGAAGGTGACCGTCGAGGAAGCCATCCGCATGATCACGACGGCGGATGTGCGGGACGCCGCGGACATTCTGCGTCCGGTCTTCGACGCCACGGACGGCCAGGACGGCCGGGTCTCCATCGAGGTCGACCCGCGGCTGGCGCACAACACTCAGGCGACGATCGCCGAGGCCAAGCAGCTCGCCTGGCTGGTGGACCGTCCCAATACGCTGATCAAGATCCCGGCCACCAGGGCGGGTCTGCCGGCGATCACCGAGACCATCGGTCTGGGCATCAGCGTCAATGTCACGCTGATCTTCTCGCTGGAGCGTTACCGCGAGGTGATGGACGCGTACCTGGCCGGTCTGGAGAAGGCCAAGGAGCGCGGGCTCGACCTGTCGAAGATCCATTCGGTGGCGTCGTTCTTCGTCTCGCGGGTGGACACGGAGATCGACAAGCGCCTGGACGCGCTCGGCACTCCGGAGGCCAAGGCGGCGCGCGGCAAGGCGGCCCTGGCGAACGCGCGGCTCGCGTACGAGGCGTACGAAGAGGTCTTCGGCTCGGACCGCTGGAACGTGCTGGACCGGGCCCGCGCCAACAGGCAGCGTCCGCTGTGGGCCTCGACCGGTGTGAAGGACAAGGCGTACAAGGACACGCTGTACGTCGACGAGCTGGTCGCGCCGGGCACGGTGAACACCATGCCGGAGGCCACCTTGGAGTCCACCGCCGACCACGGGGCGATCACCGGGGACACGGTTCGCGGCACCTACGACCAGTCGCGTGCCGAACTGAAGGCCGTGGAGAAGCTCGGCATCGCCTACGACGATGTCGTACGGCTGCTGGAGGAGGAGGGCGTCGAGAAGTTCGAGGCGTCCTGGAACGACCTGCTCAACTCGACCGAGGCCGAGCTGAAGCGCCTCGCACCATCGGAAGGCTGACCACCCTTGTCCGGTACAGGCGAAGCCAATCCGCTTCGTGACGCCGCCGACCGACGGCTCCCGCGTATCGCGGGGCCGTCGGGCCTGGTCATCTTCGGCGTCACGGGCGATTTGTCGCGCAAGAAGCTGATGCCCGCCATCTATGACCTGGCCAATCGCGGGCTGCTGCCGCCGGGTTTCTCGCTCGTCGGATTCGCCCGCCGCGAGTGGCAGGACGAGGACTTCGCGCAGGAGGTCCACGACGCCGTCAAGGCGCATGCCCGTACCCCCTTCCGCGAGGAGGTCTGGCAGCAGCTCAACCAGGGAATGCGGTTCGTCCAGGGCGACTTCGACGACGACAACGCGTTCGAGACGCTGAAGAAGACGATCGCCGAGCTGGACCAGGCACAGGGCACGGGAGGCAACTTCGCCTTCTATCTCTCCGTGCCGCCGAAGTTCTTCCCCAAGGTCGTGCAGCAGCTCAAGAAGCACGGCCTGGCCGACCAGAAGGAAGGCGCCTGGCGTCGCGCGGTCATCGAGAAGCCGTTCGGACACGACCTGGCGTCCGCCATGGCGCTGAACCAGGTGGTCCACGAGGTCTTTCCGTCGAACGAGGTCTTCCGTATCGACCACTACCTCGGCAAGGAGACCGTTCAGAACATTCTGGCGCTGCGGTTCGCCAACACCCTCTTCGAGCCGATCTGGAACCGGTCGTACGTCGACCATGTGCAGATCACCATGGCCGAGGACATCGGCATCGGCGGCCGTGCCGGGTACTACGACGGCATCGGCGCGGCCCGTGACGTCATCCAGAACCACCTCCTCCAGCTCCTGGCGCTGACCGCGATGGAGGAGCCCGCCTCCTTCGACGCGGACGCTCTCGCGGCGGAGAAGACCAAGGTCCTCGGCGCGGTGAAACTGCCGAGGGACCTGGGCGTCGACACCGTCCGCGGCCAGTACGCGGCCGGGTGGCAGGGCGGCGAGAAGGCCGTCGGCTACCTCCAGGAAGACGGCATCAACGCCCGGTCGAAGACCGACACCTACGCGGCCATAAAGCTGGAGATCGACAACCGCCGCTGGGCGGGTGTGCCCTTCTATCTGCGTACGGGCAAGCGGCTCGGCCGCAGGGTCACCGAGATCGCGGTCGTCTTCCAGCGCGCCCCGCACTCCCCCTTCGACCACACCGCCACCGAGGAACTGGGGCAGAACGCCCTGGTCATCCGGGTCCAGCCGGACGAGGGCGTGACGATGCGGTTCGGCTCGAAGGTGCCGGGGACCTCGATGGAGGTACGGGACGTCTCGATGGACTTCGCCTACGGCGAGTCCTTCACCGAGTCCAGCCCCGAGGCGTATGAACGGCTCATCCTCGACGTCCTGCTCGGCGACTCCAACCTCTTCCCGAGGGTCGAGGAGGTCGAGCTGTCCTGGAAGATCCTCGACCCGATCGAGGCGTACTGGGACAAGCACGGCAAGCCCGCGCAGTACCCTGCCGGGACCTGGGGGCCGGTCGAGGCGGACGAAATGCTCGCACGAGACGGACGGAGCTGGCGCCGGCCATGAAGATCGACCTTACGGACACCACGTCCAGCAAGATCAACAAGGCGCTGGTGCAGGGACGCCGGGCGATCGGCACCCCGGCCGTCGGCATGGTCCTCACCCTGGTCATCGTCACCGACGAGGAGAACGCCTACGACGCGCTGAAGGCCGCCAGCGAGGCGTCGCGCGAGCACCCCTCGCGCACGCTCCTGGTGATCAAGCGGGTCTCCCGGACCCCGCGCGCCCGCGCGCAAGCACGGCTGGACGCCGAGGTCCGGGTGGGCGCGGACGCCGGCACGGGTGAGACCGTCGTGCTGCGGCTCTACGGCGAGGTCATCGACCACGCCCAGTCGGTCGTGCTCCCGCTGCTGCTGCCGGACGCCCCCGTGGTCGTCTGGTGGCCGGTGAACGCGCCGCTCGACCCCGCAGCCGACCCGCTGGGCGCGCTGGCGCAGCGCAGGGTCACCGATACCTACGCGGCCGAGCAGCCCATCCGGGAGCTGACCGCGCGCGCCGAGGCGTACACCCCCGGCGACACGGATCTGTCCTGGACCCGGATCACCCCGTGGCGCTCCATGCTCGCGGCGGCGCTGGACCAGGCGAGGTGCGAGGTCACCGCCGTCGAGGTGGAGGGCGAGGAGTTCAATCCGAGCGTGGAGTTGCTGGCCATGTGGCTGGCCGACCGGCTGAAGGTGCCGGTGCGGCGCACCCAGTCGACCGGCCCCGGACTGACAGCCGTACGGCTGGAGTCGAGCTGCGGCCGGATCGTGCTGGACCGCGCGGACGGCTCGCTGGCCACCCTGTCGATCGCGGGCCAGCCGGACCGGGCCGTCGCGCTGAAGCGCCGCGAGACCTCGGAGCTGATCGCGGAGGAGTTGCGGCGGCTCGACCCGGACGACACCTACGCCTCGGCCCTGCGGTACGGGGTCGACCGGCTGGGCGACGGCGCGCCGGGCGGCTCTGCGGGCGGCTCATCCGAGGGAGTCGTCGGCGCGCCTTCGGGCGGGCCGGGTGCGGCCGTCGCCGCGCAGACGGCCTCGGAGACCGGGACGAAGTCCGGGGCGGCGAAGACTCCGGCCAAGCGGGCCCCCGCCAAGAAGGCCCCCGCCAAGAGGGCGGCGTCCAAGTGAGCGCACCCCAGCTGGTCGTCCACCGCGACAAGGAGCTGATGGCGCGGGCCGCGGCGGCCCGCCTGATCACCAAGATCGTGGACGCGCAGGCCGCGCGCGGTTCGGCGTCGGTGGTCCTGACGGGCGGCCGGAACGGCAACGCGCTGCTGGCCGCCCTCGGGTCCTCCCCCGCGCGTGATGCCATCGACTGGCACCGCCTCGATCTGTGGTGGGGCGACGAGCGGTTCCTTCCGGAGGGGGATCCGGAACGCAATGTCTCCCAGGCCCGTGCGGCCCTGCTCGACGATGTTCCGGTCGATCCGGCACGGGTGCACCCGATGCCCGCGTCGGACGGGCCGTACGGCAACGATGTGGAGGCCGCGGCCGCCGCGTACGCGACCGCGCTCGCCGCGGCGGCCGGGCCCGAGGACCATGGCCCGGTGCCGACCTTCGACGTGCTGATGCTCGGCGTCGGGCCGGACACCCATGTCGCGTCGCTCTTCCCGGAGCTGCCCGCGGTACGGGAGACGGACCGCACGGTGGTCGGCGTGCACGGCGCGCCGAAGCCGCCGCCGACGCGTATCTCCCTCACGCTGCCGGCGATCCGGGCGGCGCGTGAGGTGTGGCTGCTGGCGGCCGGCGAGGACAAGGCGAAGGCGGCGCGGATCGCTCTGTCGGGCGCGGGCGAAGTGCAGGCTCCGGCGGCCGGGGCGTACGGCCGTACCCGGACGCTCTGGCTCCTCGACGCGCCCGCCGCGTCCGAACTGCCGCGTGATCTGTACCCTCCGGCCTCTCCCTGAGAGGCGCGAGGTCACTCCGCGTGCGCCTCGGCCCGGTCCCGTCGATCCCGGCGGACCGGGCCGAGGCGTACGCGGGCGCGTACGCGGGCGCGGACGCGGGAGTCTGCGGCGGGGCGGCTCGGGTGCGCCCGTCGGCGGTTCCGTCATCGGGCTGGCCGGGCGGAGTCGTACGCGGACGCGGGAGTAGCCGGGGGCGGTCCGGCCGGGCGGCCGGTGCCTTGGCGCGACCCGTGTACGGGCCGTGACGGTGTACGGGCCGTGACGCCCGTCCTGCCGGAGAGCGGGAAGGTCCGGATCCCGTCACACCGGATCCCGTCACTGGGGGATCGTCGCTCCGCTGCCGTCCCCCGTCCCGTCGTCGCGCAGCAGGAACGGCTCCAGCAGCCCCGGCACCGCCTCGGCGGCGAAGGCGAGGCCCTCGCTCTCCCCCGCGTCGTACACCGAGTACCCCCCTGATCCGGCGGCCGTCGTCGCGGTCAGCGTCAGCACTCCGGCCCGGCGCTGGAAGACGGACTGTGACACCGTCCAGCCGACGACCCCGTTCCGCTGGAGCGCCACGGTCCCACGGCGCAGCGTGCCGGAGCGGGCGAGCAGATACGCGCCGCTGATGCCGTGGCCGAGGCTGCGGTACGCGTCGAGCGCGAGGATCACGGCGGCCGGCAGCGCCACCACCGCGCACCCGGCCGCGATGTACAGCAGCACGGGCGTGAGCCAGAGCCCCAGCGCGGTCAGAATGGCCAGCGGGACGAGCACGGTCAGTACGGCCCAGCGCAGCCGCCGGGTGCGGGCGGCCCTGGGGTGCGGGGTCAGGGGCGCCTCCGTGGGGGTGCGCGGCTCGCGGAGAACCTGCCCGGCGACGTCGTCCGCGAACGCGCGGGGCACGACCGGCAGCAGAACATGGAGGTCGGCGTGCTTGTCCTTGTCGTCCTTGGCTATGCCCGTGGCGATCGCGTCCACCCTGGCCGCGCCCAGCAGTCGGGCCCCGAGCGGTTCGACCAGTTCCACCCCGCGCAGCCGTCGCTCCTCCATCGATATGGAACGGGCCGTGAGCAGTCCGCGCCGCACCCGCAGGGTGCCGCCGGACTCGCGCTCCAGCCGGTAGTTCCACCACATCTCGAGCCAGAGGCCGAGCGAGCCGACGGTCCCCGCCGCAAGGGCCGCCAGGACGAGCGCCACGGCCATGAGGGCGACCGACGTGTCCTGGAAACGGTCCCCTATCCAGTCGACGACCTCGCTCTGCGCTCCGAAGAAGTCGCTGACCTGCATGACGGAACCCGCCGCCGCACCGCCGAGCAGAAGAGCGACGAAGGACGCCGGAGCGTACCGGATCCAGGCGAGGTCGACCGTGGCGAGCGCGCCTTCCCGGTGGGCGTCGGGGCGGGCGGCGGCGGGACGGTCCAGCAACTCGCCGCGGAGCCGTTCGCCCTCCGCCCCGGAGACCGGATTCAGCTCCAAGGTGGACTCGCCGCTTCCGGTGTGCTCACCGGTGCCGATACGCACCTTCACGAGACCGAGGATCCGCAGCAGCGGGTTGGCGGTCAGATCCACGCTGCGGATCCGCTCGCGGCCCAGCGAACGCCGTTTGACCAGCAGCAGCCCGGTGTGGAGTTCGACCCGCTCGGGGCCGATGCGGTAGCGGGTCTTGCGCCAGTTGACGTACTCGGCCGCCACCCCGGCCAGTACGAGCAGAACCGCGCCGGTCAGCAGGAACACGAGGCCGATGCCGCGCCGGGGCCCGTTGCCGAACCAGGCTCCGCTGGACAAACCGAGCAGGACCGGGAGGCAGACGCCCCCCGCGACGCCCATCATGACCACGGCGGTGACCAGAAGCGCCCGCTTGTCGAGCCGCCGCCACTCCTCGTCCGGCGAAGCGCTCGGCGGGCCGCCCGGCACGGTGCCCGCCGGACCGCTCGGCGCAGGACCCGAGGGGCCGTCCGCCGGACCGCTCGGGGGGCCGCCCGGTGCCGCGGATCCGGTGGATACGGCGGGCTCGGCCCCGAGGGGACCCGGTACCGGCTGTGCGCCGCCGTAAGGGCCGTGCACCGGCCTTACGCCGCCGTGGCGGCCCTCGTCGCCCGCCGCCCGCGCGGCGGGCCCGGGGGAGTCCGGTGCGGGCTCGCCGCCGGTGTGGCCGACCGCCGGGGGTTCGCGGTCACCGGCTCCGGACGGACCTGGCGGGGCGGCGCTCATGTCGCGTCCCCGGGCGTCGCCTGGGTGATGAGGGTCAGCCGCTCCGCCAGCTCCGCCGCCAGCTCGTGATCGAGCCCGGCGATCTTGATCGCGCCACGGGAGGACGCCGTGGTGACGGTGACCGTCGCGAGCCGGAAGGAGCGCTCCAGCGGACCTCTCATCGTGTCCACGGTCTGAATCCGGGACATCGGCGCGATACGCCACTCCTGCCAGATGGATCCGGTGCGGACGTAGACCGCCTCGTCCGTGACCTCCCAGCGGTGCACCCGGAACCACCAGCCGGGGAAGAAGGCGGTGCACAGCAGCAACAGCGTCGCGAGCACGGCCGCCGACAGCAGCAGCCAGCTCCGCGCCGGTGTGATGAGAAGACCCAGCACACCCGGCACTCCCCCGCCGACCACCGTGCCGATCAGCCACTGGATCCGCCACCAGCCCACGGCCCGGTCGGCGACCCTGTTCCTCGGCGGCCTCAGTCGCACCGCGCCATCCCCCGTGGTGGTCATCGCCTCAACGCCCCCGCAAATCACGGTATTTCGCGGTGAGCGCGGCGGTCGAGCTGTCGAGCCGCTCACCGTCGCCGCCCGCTGTCCCGGTGTCCCCCGTCAGCACGGGCTCGATCTTCTTCGCGAGTACCTTGCCCAGCTCGACGCCCCACTGGTCGAAGGAGTCGATGTTCCAGATCGCGCCCTGGACGAACACCTTGTGCTCATAGAGCGCCACCAGCTGTCCGAGCACGGACGGGGTGAGTTCGTCGGCGAGGATCGTGGTCGTCGGGTGGTTGCCCTCGAAGGTCTTGTGCGGCACCAGTTCCTCCGGCACGCCCTCGGCCCGCACCTCGTCGGGCGTCCTGCCGAAGGCGAGCGCCTGGGTCTGGGCGAAGAAGTTGGCCATCAGCAGATCGTGCTGGGCGACCAGTCGGGGCAGCAGATCCTCGACCGGCCTGGCGAAGCCGATGAAGTCGGCCGGGATGAGCTTGGTGCCCTGGTGGATCAACTGGTAATACGCGTGCTGCCCGTTGGTGCCCGGCGTGCCCCAGACCACGGGACCGGTCTGCCAGTCCACCCGACGGCCCTCACGGTCCACGGACTTGCCGTTGGACTCCATGTCGAGCTGCTGGAGATAGGCGGTGAACCTGCCCAGATAGTGGGAGTACGGCAGCACCGCGTGCGACTGGGCGTCGAAGAATCCGCCGTACCAGACGCCCAGCAGCCCGAGGAGCAGCGGTGCGTTGGCCTCCGGTGGGGCCGTACGGAAGTGCTCGTCGACCAGGTGGAATCCGTCGAGCATCTCGCGGAACCGGACCGGGCCGATCGCGACCATGAGGGAGAGCCCGATGGCGGAGTCGTACGAGTACCGTCCGCCGACCCAGTCCCAGAACTCGAACATGTTCGCCGTGTCGATTCCGAACTCGGCGACCTTCCCGGCATTGGTGGACAGGGCCACGAAGTGCTGGGCGACGGCCTCCTGACCGGCTTTCAGGCCGGTGAGCAGCCAGTCGCGCGCGGAGGTGGCGTTGGTGACGGTCTCGACGGTGGTGAAGGTCTTGGAGGCGACGATGAAGAGCGTCTCGGCCGGGTCCAGGTCCCTCAGCGCCTCGTGCAGATCGGCTCCGTCGACGTTCGACACGAAACGGAACGTCAGTTCGCGTGCGGTGTAGGGGCGCAGCACCTCGTACGCCATGGCGGGACCGAGGTCGGAGCCGCCGATGCCGATGTTGACGATGTTCCGGATGGGCTTGCCGGTGTGTCCCGTCCACTCACCGGAGCGGATCCTCCGGGAGAAGTCGGCCATCCGGTCGAGTACCGCGTGCACACCCGGCACCACGTTCTCGCCGTCGACCTCGATCACGGCGTCGCGGGGGGCGCGCAGGGCGGTGTGCAGGACGGCGCGGTCCTCGGTGGTGTTGATCCTCTCGCCGCGGAACATCGCCTCCCGCAGCCCGGCCACGTCCGTCGCCGCCGCCAGCTCGCGCAGCAGCCCCAGGGTCTCGTCGGTCACGAGATGTTTGGAGTAGTCGAGATGGAGATCGCCTACGCGCAGGGTGTAGGCGCTGCCGCGGTCCGCGTCGGCCGCGAACAGCTCCCGCAGATGCTTGTGTCCCCACTGCTCGCGATGCTCTCCGAGGGCGGTCCACTCGGGCGTCTGATTGAGCCTGGTACGGCCTTCTGCCTTCACTCGGACATCAGCTCACTTCTTCTCGTGCCTGCCTGCTGCCCCACCGCCCCCAACCTAGTTGATCAGGCAGGGCCGCGCGGCGATCACGGAGACGTCGAACACGCTCCGTGCTCACCTGATGAAGAACCGTAGAGGACGGCGAGGACGGCACTGACATTCAGGCGAAAGAGGCCGGACAGAGCTCCGGCCGGACACCCTCAGGGTGTCCGGCCGGATCACAAGTCCTAGATCTCGCCCCGCAGTTTGGCGAGCGCCTCGGCGAGAATCGCTTCGCCGTCCGCATCGCTGCGCCGCTCCCGCACATAGGCGAGATGCGTCTTGTACGGCTCCGTGCGCGGCGGGTCCGGGGGGTTGTCCCGGTCCTGACCGGCCGGGAACCCGCAGCGCGGGCAGTCCCAGGTGTCGGGGACCTGTGCGTCGCTGGCGAAGCTCGGCTGCGTCTCATGCCCGTTCGAGCACCAGAAGGAGATGCGCAGGCGTGGCGCGGACTCGCCACGCTCGGCCTCGCCCATCGGCCCCGCTCCGACCCGGCTTCCCCGGATCGCGTTGCCACTTGCCACGGTCGTAACTCCCTGCGTGATGGTGCTGTACAGCGTCTCACAGCGGCTGCGCCGCGGTGCCCCAGTCTACGTAAGGCCCAACGCTCGTCCAGTGATTGGAGTTACACCCCACCGCGGGACGGGAATACCTGTGTGTCAGCTGTCCAGCTTCATCAGCAGACCGAGTACCACAATGCACGCGAACCACAGCAGACCGACCACCACGGTGATGCGGTCGAGATTGCGCTCGGCGACCGAGGAACCGCCGACGGACGACTGCATGCCGCCGCCGAACATATCGGAGAGGCCGCCGCCCTTTCCCTTGTGCATCAGCACGAGCAGCATCAGCAGCAGGCTGAAGACGATCAGGGCGATCGAGAACCCCATAACCACGGCTGGACCCTACTTCCTGGCAATTCTCTGGAATGTCTACGGACTGCGGGGACCCGGGCTCCTATACAGCAGCCGCAGGTCCCCGCAAGGGTACGACGGATCCGCGCTACCGCATACTCACTGGTCCCGGAACCGGACGATCCTGACGAACTCCTCGGCGTCGAGTGCCGCACCGCCCACCAGGGCTCCGTCCACATCGGGCTGCGCCATGATCGCGGCCACGTTTCCGGCCTTGACCGAGCCGCCGTACTGGATGCGTACCTTCTCGGCCAGCTCCGGGGAGTACAGCTCGGCGAGCCGTCCGCGGATCGCCCCGCAGACCTCCTGCGCGTCCTCGGGGGTCGCGACCTCACCGGTGCCGATGGCCCAGACCGGCTCGTACGCGATCACGATCGTCTCGGCCTGCTCGGCAGGGAGGTCCTTCAGGCCGCCGTCGAGCTGGCCGAGGGTGTGCTCGACCTGCCGGCCGGCCTTGCGGACGTCCAGGCCCTCTCCGACGCAGAGGATCGGGGTGATGCCGTGCTTGAAGGCGGCCTTGACCTTGGCGTTGCAGATCTCGTCGGTCTCGGCGTGGTACTGCCGTCGCTCGGAGTGACCGACCGCGACGAAGGCGCACTTCAGCTTGGCCAGCATGGAGCCCGAGATCTCCCCGGTGTACGCCCCGGAGTCATGCGCCGAGATGTCCTGGGCACCGTATTTGATCTTGAGCTTGTCGCCGTCGACCAGGGTCTGCACGGACCGCAGATCGGTGAAGGGCGCCAGGACGGCGATCTCGACGGCGTCGTAGTCCTTGTCCGCCAGGGCGAAGGCGAGCTTCTGGACGTGGGCGATGGCCTCAAGGTGGTTGAGGTTCATCTTCCAGTTGCCCGCCATCAGCGGGATACGCGTACTCATGGGTTTGTCAGTCCTCCAGTGCGGCGAGGCCGGGAAGTGTCTTGCCTTCGAGATATTCGAGGCTGGCACCGCCACCGGTCGAAATATGGCCGAATGCATTCTCGTCGAAGCCCAGAATCCGTACCGCGGCGGCGGAGTCCCCGCCGCCGACGACCGAGAAGGCCGGGGAGTCGACGAGAGCCTGGGCGACGGCCCTGGTGCCCTCGGCGTAGTCGGGATGTTCGAAGACGCCCATCGGGCCGTTCCAGAAGACGGTGGCCGCGTCGGCGAGCTTCGACGCGTACAGCTTGTGGGTCTCGGGGCCGATGTCCAGCCCCTCCTGGTCGGCCGGGATGGCGTCCGCGGCGACGGTCGTGGGGTTGGCCGGGGCCTTGGTCTTGAGGTCCGGGAACCCGTGCGCGACCAGGACGTCGACGGGGAGCACGAACTCCACGCCCTTGTCCTCGGCCCGCCTCAGATACTCCTGGACCGCCGGGATCTGGTCCTCCTGGAGCAGCGAGCGGCCGACCTCGTGGCCCTGGGCCCTGAGGAAGGTGTACGCCATGCCGCCGCCGATCAGGATGCGGTCGGCCTTCTCCAGCAGATGGTCGATCACTCCGAGCTTGTCGGAGACCTTCGCTCCGCCGAGAACGACCGCGTACGGGCGCTTGACGTCCTCGGTGAGCTTCCTCAGGACGCCGACCTCGGTGGCGATGAGGTATCCGGCGACGTGCGGAAGGCGGGCGGGGAGGTCGTAGACGGAGGCGTGCTTGCGGTGCACGGCTCCGAATCCGTCGCCGACGTACACATCGGCCAGGGCGGCGAGCTGATCGGCGAAGGCGGCGCGCTCGGCGTCGTCCTTGCTGGTCTCGCCGGGGTTGAAGCGGAGGTTCTCGATCACCGCGACCTCGCCGTCGGCGAGTCCCGCGACGGTGGCCTCGGCCGACTCGCCGACGGTGTCGGTCGCGAAGGCGACGTCCCTGCCGAGCAGTTCACCGAGCCGGGCCGCGGCGGGAGCGAGTGAGAACGCCGGGTCAGGTGCGCCCTTGGGGCGGCCGAGATGGGAGGCGACGACGACGCGCGCGCCCGCCTCGGCGAGCTTGGCGACGGTCGGCTGGACGGCCCGGATACGGCCGTCGTCGGTGATGGTGGCGCCGTCGAGCGGCACATTGAGGTCGGCGCGGACGAATACCCGCTTGCCCGTGACCCCGTCGGCCAGAAGCTGGTCGATCGTCTTCATGAACAGGACTCCTCGGAAGGCTGAACGTGCGACAGGGCTCGGGCCGCGCCACATTGCGCCGCCCGAGCCCTTCGCTCACATCGTGCTGCTCTCGTCAGTGATCACCTGGGGACCGATCGGCATTGAACGAAGCTGATCAATGTTGAACGGATCCGCGTCGATCTGTTTCGAGCTGTCAGAGCTGTCCGCCGACGAAGACCGTGAGGTCCACGAGACGGTTGGAGTAGCCCCACTCATTGTCGTACCAGCCGAGGATCTTGATCGACGTGCCCTCCTGGACCATGGTCAGGGAGGAGTCGAAGGTGCAGGAGGCCGGGTCGCCCACGATGTCCGAGGAGACGATCGGGTCCTCGGTGTAGTAGAGGATGCCCTTGAGCTCGCCGTCCGCGGCCTTCTTGAACGCGGCGTTGACCTCGTCCTTGGTGACCTCGCGCCCCACCTCCACGACCAGGTCGGTGGCGGAGCCGGTCGGGACCGGGACGCGCATGGCGATGCCGTCCAGCTTGCCCTTCAGCTTCGGGAGCACCAGGGCGGTGGCCTTCGCGGCGCCGGTGGTGGTCGGAATGATGTTCTGGGCGGCGGCGCGGGCGCGTCGCAGGTCCGAGTGCGGGAAGTCCAGGATGCGCTGGTCGTTGGTGTAGGCGTGGACCGTGGTCATCAGACCGCGGACGATGCCGAAGTTCTCGTCGAGGACCTTCGCCATCGGTGCCACGCAGTTGGTGGTGCAGGAGGCGTTGGAGATGATGTGGTGGTTGGCCGCGTCGTACTTCTCCTGGTTGACGCCCATCACGATGGTGATGTCCTCGTCCTTGGCCGGAGCCGAGATGAGGACCTTCTTCGCGCCGCCCGCGATGTGCTTCTCGGCGTCGGCCTTCTTGGTGAAGATGCCGGTCGACTCGATGACGATGTCCACGCCCAGCTCGCCCCACGGGATGTCCGCGGGGTCGCGCTCGGAGAGGACCTTGATCGTGTGGTCGTCGACCGTGATGGTGTCGGTGGTGTGGGACACCTCGGCCTTGAGACGGCCGAGGATGGTGTCGTACTTCAGCAGGTGGGCCGTGGTCGCGGTGTCACCCAGGTCGTTGACAGCCACGATCTCGATGTCCGCACCCTGCTCCAGCAGCGCGCGGAAGTAGTTGCGCCCGATGCGTCCAAAGCCGTTGATGCCTACGCGGATCGTCACGAACCGATCTCCTCGTTGGTACGCCGGTTTACTGACTGCCGGCGAGTTGTATGGGATGTCCCCGACCGCTTACGACCCTACCGCTCGAGAGGGTCCGAAGTGACATCGGCGGGCGCGTACACGGCGGCGGCGACCCATACCCCCCGGTAGGGGGTACGAGCCGCCGCCATTGGCCGGGAATCCGGCCTCCGGCTGCCGCCGTCGGCCTTCTCGCGTCGGGCTGATCGCCGCCGGGACGCCCGTTTCCGGCCGCTTGTTCCCGGCTGTTCGATTCGTGCCCGCCGATCACCGTCCGCCGCTCGTGCGGCCGGTGCGCGTCAGCGCCGCAGAGCGCTCAGCGCCTTTCCGATGAGCTGCTTGCGGTCGGCCGCGCCGGGCACGTGCTCCAGGCCGAAGCCGAGGAGCACGGTGTCCTTCGTGGTGACCGCGGAGGCGGACGGGAACAGGTCCTGGCTGCGCAGCCAGTTCCCGCGCGGGGCCGGGCTGCCCTCGGGTGCCGGAGCCACCGCCCAGGGCCCGAGAGAGGTCTCGAAGCCCTCGGCCCCCTGCTCGCCCCCACTGGTCACCAGCTTGGTGTCGTCGACGAAGACGCCGCGTCCGCCGTCGCTGGGGTCGGTGATGTACGAGACGGCGACCTCGATCTGCTTGCCCGCGTAGGCGCTCAGATCGAACGACGTGGCCCGCCAGCCGTCGGAGGCCCCGGTGAAGGAGTTCCAGGTTCCGGTGGTGCCGGTCGCGGTGCAGCCGTCGTTCCCGAGGGTGAGGTAGCGCTTGAGATGCGGGTGCTGGTTGACGTAGAACCCGGCCTCGCACTCGGTCGGCACGGTGGTGCGGGTACCGCCGTTGACGTCCGGGAGCGTCGTCCAGTCGTCCTGGCCGACCGTGTGGACCTCGACGACCGCGTTGTCGTAGCCCGGTTCGGTGTTGAAGCTGAGCTGGAAGTTCAGCTTCGGGCTGTCGGCCGCGGTGACCCCGGTCAGGTCGAGGGTGCGGGCGAGCCGCATCCAGGACGAGTTGCGGTGGGCTCCCACCGCGTACCACTGGCCCTCGTACGGCGAGAACGGCATCTTGACGCCCGGATAGTCGCCCGCCGCCGCGCTGCGGAACTGCGGGAACTCCGCAGGCGGCAGCGTGTCCGACGTGATCGTGTACGCCCCCGCCGCGTTCAGCGGGTTGCCCGGAGCGTCGGCGAGGCCCGCCGAGGCGCCGGCGAGACGTCCCGAACCGGAGAAGGCGTTGACGCCGCCGAGCGAGGCGCGGCCGGACGCGCCCAGGTAGTACTGGGCGAAGTCGTCGCTCACCGCACGGCCGAGGTTGGCGCTTCCACCCGCGCGTTCACCCGCGGTGATGAGCTTTCCGCCCTCGTTGACGTACGCCCGCACGGCCTGGGTGGTGGACCAGGACGGCGCGGCGGCGCCCGTGTACCAGACGGCCGTGTCGAAGTGGCTGAGCACGCCCAGCGGGTGCGGGCGGCCCTGGGTGGCCACGTCCCAGACGGCGCCGCGCTTCTTGTTGTCGGCGAGGGCCTTGGTGTACGCGGCGGTGTGCTGGGCCGGAGCCGTACCGCCCTCTTCGGCGATCACCAGCGTGTCGGCGCGCGGCCGTTCGGCGACCGTGTAGGTGAAGGGTTCGCTGGAGGTGGTCTTCCCGTCCTTGGTACGGCCGGTGAACCACACCTCGACCTTGTCGCCGACGTCGGCGTCCTCCACCTCGGCGCGGTACTCGTCGAAGCGGATGTTGTCCTCGCCGCCGAAGGTCTGGCCGCCCTTCCAGCGTTCGAGGTCCTCGTCCTGGACCCGGCCGCCGTTGATGCGGTACTTCAACTCCTTGTCGCGCAGGGACTTGAGCGCGATGACGGAGACCTCCTGGTCACCGCCGCGGGCGTAGGAGACGGTGAACGGGTCGGGGGTGAAGTCCGCCGCCTTCAGGCCGAGCGAGGAGGCCGGCGTGTCGGGGGTGGCGGAGGTCTCGGCGATGGAGAGCGCGAACGGGATGTTCTTGGCGAACTCCTGCTGGATCAGCTTCTCGTCGTCGGGGAAGGTGAAGACGGAGGCGCAGTCGGCCGCGTTCCAGGGGTCGTTGGGGTCGACCCGGGAGGCGGTGGCGCAGGTCGACATCTCGGGGGTGTACATCATCATGCCGTTGACGTTGGCCGCGTGACCGTCGGCCTCGCCGTTGGTGATGTACAGCTCGGAGGAGACCTGCGGGCGGTAGCCGGGGATCGCGGGGTTCTGGGGCGTGCCCGCGAGCGCCTTGTACATGACGTCGTCGGGTGTGGAGGTGGCGACCTGCCAGCCGACGCCGTACAGGATCAGTTCCGCGGCGGAGTGGTAGTTGATGCCGTATTCGAAGCCGATGCGCTTCTGGAAGGCGTCGATGGCCTTGGTCTCGGGCTCGGAGCCGGGGCCGGCGCCGCGGTAGGTCTCGTCGAAGGGGTCGGGGGACGAGCCCTCGTTGTCATAACCCCACTTGTACGAGAAGTTGCGGTTGAGGTCCACGCCGTCGCCGGGGGTTATCTTCCCGTCGCGGTTGTTGTCGCGCATGTTCTTGCGCCACTGCCGCTCGGCCGTGCCGGTGAAGGTGTAGTCGTAGCCGTCGGGGTTGGCGGAGATGACGAACCACAGTTCGGTCGTATCGATGATCTTGGTGATACGGGGATCCTTGCCGTAGTTCGTGAGGTAATGGTGCATCAGCCGCCGGGTCATCTCCGGGGTGATCCACTCGCGCGCGTGCTGGTTGGACATGTAGAGCGTCGCGGGCTTGGAGCCGTCGCGGTACTTCTTGGCGTCCTTGCTGACCTTGAGGGCGAGGATGTCCTGGCCCTGGACCGTCTTGCCGATGCTGATGGCCTTGGTGATGGCCGGATTGGCCTGGGCGGTGGCGAGAATCTCGCTCTTGAGGCCGCCTTCGCCGCCGTACGGGCGGTAGACGCCGTCGCCCGCGGCCGCCACGCGCTTCTGCGCCGAGGCGGAGAGGGTGTGCTCGGTGACGCCGACGCCCTGCTGACGCAGTTCACCGGCCTGCTGATCGGTGAGGTACACCTCGACGGTGGCGGTGCCCTTGTCGGGTACCCGCTCGCTGAGTTCATGACCGTCGGCCCCTGCGGCGAGCAGCAGCGGTACCTGTTCCTTGGTGACTTTCGCGTGCCATACGGAGAGTCCGTCGCCGTTCCCACGGCCGTCCTCTCCCGAGTCGGCCTGGGCGAACGGTGCCGCCGCCAGTGTGGCGGTCAGCAGTGAAGCCGCGGCGAGGATCGATCTCGCTCTACGTCTCATAAGCCCCCCTTGCTGGAATGGGTGTTGCCAGGAAAGTGAACGGAAGTCAGACTGTGCACGCCCCATGGCCATGTCAAGACACCGGTCATGGGTATATGAGCGCGCGGAAAGACCGCTGCCGGTGTCCGTGGGACACCGGCAGCGGTGAGAGAGCGGTGGAAACCGCGATGAGGCGGCCGAGACGCGAGGGGCGGGGAAGGGCCGTGGCGCCGTCGTCCGTCCAAACGGCCCGCCCGGCGGACGGCGCCCGCGACTCGGCCGCGTCCGGATCGGCCCTTCGGCCCCGGCGGATCCCCGACCGGAGCCCGGTCGGGGATCCGCCGTGGAATCAGCCGACCAGCCCGTCCGGACGGGGTTCCTGGAGTGGAATCAGCCGACCAGGCCGTCCGCCATCTCCTCGGTGAGGTTGGACTCCGTGCCCGGGATGCCCAGATCCTGCGCCCGCTTGTCCGCCATCGCCAGCAGCCGTCGGATACGGCCCGCGACCGCGTCCTTCGTCAGCGGCGGGTCGGCGAGCGCGCCCAGCTCCTCCAGCGACGCCTGCTTGTGCTCCATGCGCAGCCTGCCCGCGGCGGCGAGGTGCTCGGGCACCTCCTCCGCCAGGATCTCCAGCGCGCGCTGCACACGGGCTCCCGCGGCGACCGCGGCTCGGGCCGAGCGCCGGAGGTTGGCGTCGTCGAAGTTGGCCAGACGGTTGGCGGTGGCGCGCACCTCGCGCCGCATCCGCCGCTCCTCCCAGGCCAGCACCGACTCATGCGCCCCGAGGCGGGTCAGCAGTGCACCGATCGCGTCCCCGTCGCGGACGACGACCCGGTCCACTCCGCGCACCTCGCGCGCCTTGGCCGCGATCGAGAGCCTGCGGGCCGCGCCCACCAGGGCGAGGGCGGCCTCCGGTCCGGGGCAGGTGACCTCCAGTGAGGAGGAGCGCCCCGGCTCGGTCAGTGAGCCGTGCGCGAGGAACGCGCCGCGCCAGGCGGCTTCCGCGTCACAGGTCGCACCGGAGACCACCTGTGGCGGCAGCCCCCGGATCGGGCGGCCCCGGCCGTCGACCAGGCCGGTCTGCCTCGCCAGCTGATCACCGCCCGCCACCACCCGTACGACGTAGCGGGAGCCGCGGCGCAGTCCTCCGGGAGCCATCACCATCAGCTCGGAGCCGTGCCCGAAGATCTCGAGAACGTCCCGCTTGAGCCGGCGCGCCGCGATGCCGGTGTCCAGCTCCGCCTCGATCACGATGCGTCCGCTCACCAGGTGCAGCCCGCCCGCGAACCGCAGGATCGACGAGACCTCCGCCTTCCTGCAGCAGGTCCGGGTGACGGGAAGCCGGGAGATCTCGTCCTTCACCGCTGCCGTCATCGCCATGGGCCGATCCTTCCATGCATCCGAAAAATACGGTCGTACGCGGCGGCCAGCAGCTCCGGGTCGTGCTTCGGAACCCCTGCCCCGGCGGCGTCGCCCCGGAAAGGAGTCCCCCCGGTGTAGGCCACGGGGGCCAGCTCGACCGCGGCGCCGAGCCGCTTGGCGGCGTCGGCGAGGGAGTCGCGATCGGGCACGGCGGCCTCATCGGCCAGCACCACGTCCAGGGCGAGTTTAGGCGCGTGTCGTCCCAAAACCTCCAAATGACGCTGCGGTGAGAAGCCTTCTGTTTCTCCGGGCTGGGGGGCGAGATTGAGCGAGAGGACCCGGCGGGCCTTCGTCTGGACCAGAGCGTCCAGCAATTCGGGCACCAGCAGATGGGGAATGACGGAGGAGAACCAGGAGCCGGGGCCCAGCACCACCCAGTCGGCGTCGAGTACCGCGGCGACGGCTTCGGGGACCGCCGGCGGACCGGACGGCACCAGATGCACGGACTGCACCTCCCCCGGTGTGAGCGCGACGGTCGCCTGCCCCCGTACGGTGTCCACCTCGTCCGGGCGCGCCGGGTCATGGCCCCGTACGAGCGCCTGCAGCTCCAGCGGCACGGCCGACATCGGGAGCACCCTGCCATGGGCCCCGAGGAGCCTGCCGACCAGGTCCAGCGCCTGGACCGGGTCGCCGAGCTGTTCCCACAGCGCCACGATCAGCACATTGCCGACCGCGTGGTCGTGCAGATCGCCCTTGGAGTGGAAACGGTGCTGGATGACCCTGGCCCAGGTCTGGCCCCAGTCGTCGTCACCGCACAGCGCGGCGAGCGCCTTCCGCAGATCGCCCGGCGGCAGCACGCCCAGCTCCTCGCGGAGCCGTCCGCTGGAGCCGCCGTCGTCGGCGACGGTGACGACGGCGGTCAGGTCCCCGGTGATACGGCGCAGGGCGGTCAGGGAAGCGGAGAGGCCCCTTCCGCCGCCGAGGGCGACGACCTTGGGCTGTGCGCCGCGTTTACGTCCGCTGGGCCTGTGCGCGGACCTGCGCAGCCGCCGCAGACGCAGGGAGTTTCCGGTCACTCGCGCCCCATGTCCCGGTGGACGACGACGGTCTCGAAGCCGGCGGAGATCAGGCGGGCGGCGAGCTTCTCCGAGGTGGCGACCGAGCGGTGCTTGCCGCCGGTGCAGCCGACGGCGACGGTCACATACCGCTTGCCCTCGCGCCGGTAGCCCGCGGCGATCAGCTGGAGCAGCTCGGTGTAGCGGTCGAGGAACTCCTTCGCGCCGGGCTGGTTGAAGACGTAGTTCGACACCTCTTCGTTCAGTCCGGTGAAGGGGCGCAGCTCGGGGACCCAGTGCGGGTTGGGCAGGAAGCGCATGTCGACGACGAGGTCGGCGTCGACGGGCAGTCCGTACTTGAATCCGAACGACATCACCGTGGCCCGCAGCTCGGGCTCCTCGTCGCCCGCGAACTGGGCGTCCATCTTGGCGCGCAGCTCGTGCACGTTCAGGCTGGAGGTGTCGATGACCAGGTCGGCGTCGCCGCGCAGCTCGCGAAGCAGATCGCGCTCGGCGGCGATGCCGTCGACGATCCGGCCGTCTCCCTGTAGCGGATGCGGTCTGCGGACCGATTCGAACCGCCTGACCAGGGCCTCGTCGGACGACTCCAGGAAGACGATCCGGCGGGTGACCTGCTTGGCGTCCAGGTCCGCGAGTGACTCGCGGAGGTTGTCGAAGAAGCGCCGGCCACGGACGTCGACGACGACGGCGATCCGCGCGACATTGCCCTGTGAGCGCGCGCCCAGCTCCACCATGGTGGGGATCAGCGCGGGCGGCAGGTTGTCGACGACGAACCAGCCGAGGTCCTCCAGACACTTGGCGGCCGTGCTGCGCCCCGCGCCGGACATTCCGGAGATGATCACCAGTTCGGGGATGGCCGCCTCCGCGGCACCGCCGGGTTCGGTCGTGGTGCCCGTACTCACGTCTGCTGCTCCGTCTCCGTCGTGCTCGTTCATCTCGTGCCGCCCCCGTCGTTCTCTTCCATGATCTCTCCTGTCGCCGTGTTCACGGCAGGGGCGGCCGGAGCCGTCCGGGCGAGTGCCACGACGACGGACTCCGCGGTTTTGCGGCCCATGCCGGGTACCTCGCAGATCTGCTCGATTGTGGCCTGCTTCAGCCGCTTGACCGAGCCGAAATGCTTGATCAGCGCCTGTTTGCGGGTTTCACCGAGGCCGGGGACCGCGTCGAGGGGGCTGGTCCGGATGCGTTTGGTCCGCTTGGAGCGCTGGTAGCGGATGGCGAAGTCGTGGGCCGTGTCGCGCACGCGCTGGAGCAGATACAGGCCCTCGCTGGAGCGCGGCAGGATCACCGGATCGCTCTCGCCGGGGAGCCAGATCTCTTCGAGCCGCTTGGCCAGTCCGCAGACGGCGACGTCGTCGATGCCCAGTTCGTCGAGGGCGCGCCGGGCGGCGGCCACCTGGGGCGCTCCGCCGTCGACGACGACGAGCTGGGGCGGGTAGGCGAAGCGCTTGGGGCGGCCGTCGTCGTCCATGGCGGTCCGCGAGTGGTCCCCGCGGACGCCGGGCGTGTCGGCGGTGTCGGTGTCGGCGGCGTGGTCCGAGGGGGTGCGGTCCGGAGCGGTGTGGTCCGAAGGGGTGTCGGCGGGGGTGTCGGCGCCGATCCACTCGCCCGTCTTGTCCTTCTCCGCCAGATAGCGGCGGAAGCGGCGGCCGACGACCTCGTGCATGGACCGGACGTCGTCCTGCCCCTCGAAGGTCTTGATCTGGAAGCGGCGGTACTCGCTCTTGCGCGGCAGGCCGTCCTCGAAGACGACCATGGAGGCCACCACGTCCTCTCCCTGGAGGTGGGAGATGTCGAAGCACTCGATCCGCAGCGGCGCGGAGTCCAGCCCCAGGGCCTCGGCGATCTCCTCCAGCGCGCGGGACCGGGTGGTGAGATCGCCGGCGCGCTTGGTCTTGTGGAGGGCGAGCGCCTGCTGTGCGTTGCGCCCCACCGTCTCCATCAGGTCCTTCTTGTCACCCCGGCGGGGGATGCGCAGGGACACCTGGGAGCCGCGGCGCTCGCCGAGCCACTGGCTGACCGCGTCCGGATCGCCGGGAAGGGCCGGGACGAGCACCTCCTTGGGGACGGCGTCGCCGCGCTCCTCCCCGTACAGCTGTCGTAGCGCGTGCTCGACGAGGCCGGAGGTGTCGACCGCCTCGACCTTGTCGGTGACCCAGCCACGCTGTCCGCGCACCCGGCCGCCGCGGACGTGGAAGATCTGGACGGCGGCCTCCAGCTCGTCCTCGGCGACGGCGATCAGATCGGCGTCGGTGCCGTCGGAGAGCACGACGGCGTTCTTCTCCAGGGCGCGTTTGAGCGCCTCTATGTCGTCACGGAGGCGGGCCGCCCGCTCGTACTCCATCTCGTCGGCCGCCGCGGTCATCTGCTTCTCCAGGCGGCGGATGTACGGGCCGGCGCGGCCGGCCATGAAGTCGCAGAACTCCTCGGCCAGTTCGCGGTGTTCCTCGGGGGTGACCCGGCCCACGCAGGGCGCCGAGCACTTGCCGATGTACCCGAGGAGACAGGGACGGCCCTTCTGCTGATGGTTCCTGAGAACTCCGGCGGAGCACGTGCGGACGGGAAAGACGCGGAGCATCAGGTCGACGGTCTCGCGGATCGCCCAGGCGTGGCCGTACGGACCGAAGTAGCGCACGCCCTTCCGTTTGGCTCCGCGCATCACCTGGACGCGGGGGAACTCCTCGTTCAGGGTGACCGCGAGATAGGGATAGCTCTTGTCGTCGCGGTATTTGACGTTGAACCTGGGGTCGAACTCCTTGATCCAGGTGTACTCCAGCTGGAGCGCCTCGACCTCGGTGGCGACGACCGTCCACTCGACTCCGGCCGCCGTGGTGACCATGGTGGCCGTGCGCGGGTGCAGACTCGACACGTCCTGGAAGTAGTTGGCGAGCCGCGAGCGCAGGTTCTTCGCCTTTCCGACGTAGATCACCCGCCGGTGGTCGTCGCGGAATCTGTAGACCCCCGGAGAGTCGGGGATCTCTCCCGGCTTCGGGCGGTAGCTGGAGGGGTCTGCCATGTCATCCACCCTACTGGCGGGGACTGACAGTAGGGCCGCGGTCGGGGGCGCGCCCCGGCCGGGGGCTGTGAGGGGGCACCCCGGCCGGGGGATCTCGGCGGGCGCCCGCCGCCGGGGAGAACGGCGGGCGCCCGTGTTTCTCAGGCCCGGCGGCGCAGCCTGACCGCTCCGACGACGCAGAGGGCGACCGCGAGGACCGCGCCCGCTCCCGCCGCGACCGAGGCCGCGGTGGTCGTGCCGTCCGCGCCGCCGCCCTGTTGCGCGGGTTGTCCGGCGGCGAGGCCGCGGGGTGCGGGATCGGCCGCGGGGCGGGCGGCGGGGCCGCCTGCCCCGGCGTTCCGGTCGTAGCCGCCCGCCATGCCCTTCTCGGCGTAGCCCGAGCCGGGCAGTTTGTCCGCGTACGCGGCCCTGACCCGCTCCCGGTACGCGGTCAGCGTGGTGCCCTTGCCGCCGATCGCGCGTATCGCGTCCTCGTCCAGCGGGAGCACACGGTCGCCCTTGCTGACGTACCAGGCGTCGACCTGCGGCTCACGGAAGACGGTGCCGCCGGGGAGCTTGCTCCTGCCCAGATCCGTGTACCGGAACTCGTCGTCGCCGGTGGCGATGTTGACCACCTGCCAGCCCGCGCCCTGGCGGGCCGCCCAGACCGACGCGGACCGGCCGTCGGACGCGACCGCCTTCGTGGCGAGGAACTCCGTACGCGCCACGGGCGCCCCGGCCTTTCCTGCCACGAAGTCCGGCGACAGCGTCAGCACCGGCACGGTCGCTCCCTCGGCGCGGGGCTCGGCCGCCGAGCGGGCGACGGCTCCGTCCCTCGCGAAGAAGCGGGAGAGCGTGTCCAGGGTCGCCGGGGCGGTGGCCGCGCCACGGGCGGCGGCCAGATCGGCGGCGGACGGCCGCGGTGTGCCGGTGTCGGCGGCCGCCGAGCCGGTGAGCGCGCCGACGGAGCCGAGCGCGAGGCAGGCCGCGACCGCCGCGGTCGCCGGGAGCCGGCGCAGCAGCGGGGCTCCGGCTCCGGGCCCTGCCGTGACTGCGGCACTTTCGGTGGTGCCGATGCTGCGGGTGTTTCGGGTGTTTCCGGGGAGCCTGCTCATCGTGCTCACGCTCCGATCCGGTAGAGCGAGTGGGTCCAGGAGAAGGAGTTGTTGTTCACGTACCAGGCGTGGGAGGCCCAGCTGTAGCGCTGGCTGGAGGGCCAGGGGTCGCCCCAGTAGACCCAGTTGTTGGCGGTGTCGTAGCCGTAGATGACATGCATGTGGCCACCACCGCTCGACCACTGGATACGGGTCTCGACAGGACGGTTCGCGTTGATCTCGGTCTGCACGGCTGGATAGCGCAGCCAGTTGCCGATGTACGAACCGGAACTGACGCCCGCCCAGCGCAGACCCTTCTGCACATCCGCCAGCGTGGCCTGCGAGTTGGGGCACTCGCTGCCCTGCTGCCGGTTGAAGGCGGCGTTGCAGAACTGGTTCTGCGAGTAGTTGCGGCCGAAGTGCGCGGCGATGGTGTTGCCGGCCGCCGCCCAGCACCAGTTGGTCTTCAGCTGGGCCTGCATGGTGATGTTGAGACGCTTCGAGGCGAGTGCCGCCTGAGCAGTCGACGTACGGTCGTCTTCAGCGGGCGCGGCAGATGCCGTGGACAGGGGCAGGGTGACGAGTGCGGCGAGAACGGCCGCCGTGCCGGCGAGCCGCCTCCTGGTATCGCGCATTGCGTTCCTCCCGTAAGGGTGGTGGGGGTGGAGGAGCGCGTCCGGACGCTGCTGGTTGAGCATCAGTCCTTGTCGTAGACAGGTCAACACGCTTCAATGCGGGGGATCCGGGGCTGTGAACGCCTCGGCCGGGATGTGAACGGCTCCTTCCGGCCCCACCTGGACGGCCGCCGCCACCCGCCCGCACGGCCGGATTCCGTCGTGAACGTTCACCGGGGCCGTGCGGGTCGCGTGCGGACCCGTACGCGTACGGGCGGCGGCCGTACGGGTCGACGCGCGAACGGAGCCCACGGACGCTGGAGGTTCCCATGGGTCACACCGAGGCCGATCTGGCGCAGGTGCTGCACACCGGCCCCTTCCATCTGGCGCTGCGCGCGGCCCTGGCGGTGCGCGGGCTGCCGCTCCAACGCGTCCAGCACCATCTCGCCCACCGGGGGATCAAGGTCGGGGTCACCAGCCTGAGTTACTGGCAGCAGGGCGCGCGCCGGCCCCAGCGTCCCGAGTCCCTGCGGGCCGTACGCGCCCTGGAGGACGTACTCGAACTCCCCGGAAACTCGCTCATCCGGCTGCTGGGCGTCGGCGAGGGCAGCCCGAACGCCGATGCCGAGCGCCCCGCCTCACGCTCGTACCGCTCGCTGATGGAGGTGTCGGGCACGGTGGAGCAACTGCTGGCGGAGCTGGAGTCCCCCGCCGACGGCGGGCTGCACACGGTGGGACACACCGAGCGGGTACGGGTGGGAGCAGCCCGTGAGCTGATGGGGCGCGATTCGCAGCATGTCGTACGCGCCCACCGCGACGGCGTCGACCGCTATCTCGCCATCCATCACGGGGATCCCGGCTGCGACCCGGGACGCGTCCGGGTGAGCGCGCGGGAGAACTGCCGTACCGGACGGGTGCGCTGGCAGCGGGAGAGCGGGGTGGTCGTCGCCGAGCTGCTCTTCGACGCCCGGCTGCGCGCCGGGGAGACCTATCTCTTCGGCTACGGCATCGAGGACGGCACCGCAGGGCCGAGCAGCGAGTATGTGCGCGGCTTCACCTACGCGGGCGGCCAGTACGTCCTGCAGGTCCGCTTCGACGAGGGCGCGCTGCCGGTGAGATGCCGGCGCTTCGCGCAGGCCACGACGGGTGCGCCGCGCGGCGCCCGGACCGATCTGACCCTGAGCGGCAGACACCGCACGGTCCATCTGGTCGAGCAGGGGGTACGGCCGGGGATCCTGGGCATCGACTGGGACTGGGACTGACCGAGCCGGAACGGCCGTGAGGAGGCCGAGCGGAGCCGGAGCGGCGTGGGGCGGACCGAGCGGAACCGGCGGGCGTGAGGCAGACCGCACGGAGCCGGAGCGGCCGGTTGCAGGGCCGCACGGAGCCGGGGCGGGGGCCGTACGGGCCGGTGCCGGCTACAGGGCCGCACGGAGCCGGGGCGGGGGCCGATGGACCGGTGCAGGTCGCGCGCCCATCGGGCGGTCCGGTTACGCTCCGGGGCCCGCCACCAGCTTGCCTTCCCGCAGGGTGAGCGGGACCTCGGGAAGCGGCACGGTCGCCGGGCCCCGGAGCGCCTCGCCGGTGGTGACGTCGAAGCGGCTGCCGTGACACGGACAGTTGGCCTCGGTGCCCTCGACCTTGTCGAGCGCGCAGCCCGCGTGCGTGCACTGGGCGCTGAACGCCTTGTACTCGCCCGCTGCCGGGCAGCTCACCACGAGGCGCTGTTCGCGGTAGAGCTTGGCCCCGCCGACCGGTACGGCGTCGGCCGCGCCGAGGTCGACGGGCGCGGTCGGGGTGGGGTTCTGGGCCCGGCCGAGCTTGGACTCGGTGGAACAGGCGGCGACCCCCAGGCCGGCGGCCCCGGCGAGCGCCGCGCCCTTCAGCATGGTGCGGCGGGCGGCTGAGGGGTGGCCGGACATGGGAACTCCACTGGTCGGGGCGGGGTGCGGTCTTCTGCGACGGACCCGACGATACCGGCGCAGATCCGGTGCCCGGAGAGCGGGCTCCCTCCCGTCGGGTGAGGTGATGGGCTACGTTCTGGCCATGATCGTCGTCGCCGGAGAGTCCTTGATCGACCTGGTCCCCCAAGGGGACGGCGAGCCTCTTCCGACGCTGCTGCCCCGCCTCGGCGGCGGCCCGTACAACACCGCCGTCGCCCTGGGGCGACTGGGCGCACGGGCGGCCTTCTGCTCGCGGATGTCGACGGACGCCTTCGGGGACGCGCTGCTGGCCGGACTGCGCAAGGCCGGAGTGGAGACCTCTCTCGTCGAACGCGGACCCGAGCCGACGACGCTGGCCGTCGCGTCCATCGGAGCGGACGGCTCGGCGGGGTACGGCTTCTACGCGCAGGGCAGCGCGGACCGGCTCTTCACTCTGCCGCCCCGGTTGCCGGACGAGGCGCGCGCGGTGGCGTTCGGCACCTGCTCCCTGGTCCTCGAACCGGGCGCGAGCGCGTACGAGGAGCTGCTGCGCCGCGAGGCCGGACGCGGGCTCCTCACCCTTCTCGACCCCAACATCAGACCGGGCCTCATCCCGGGCCCGGACGCCTACCGTCAGCGGTTCGCGGCCTGGCTGCCGTATGTCTCGCTGCTGAAGCTGTCGGAGGACGACGCGGCCTGGCTGGGAGGCGGCGTCCCCGAGGGTCCCGCGGCGGTGGTCCTGACCCGGGGCGCGCGCGGTATGACGGTACGCACCCGCGCCGGGGCGGCGGTCTCGGTCCCGGCCACCGCGGTGACCGTCGCCGACACCATCGGCGCGGGCGACACGGTGAACGCGGCCCTCCTCCACGCCCTCGCGGCCCGCGACGCCCTCTCACCGGACGGAATGGCGGACCTGGGCACCGACGCCTGGCACGACATCCTCCGCTTCGCCTCCCGCGCGGCGGCGGTCACTTGCTCCCGGACGGGCGCGGAACCCCCGTACGCCTGGGAACTGGAGGTCTGAGCGGTTACGGCGGATCCGGCGTCCGCTTCCCTCTGCCGGGCCACGCCCGCGACGAGCACCAGCGGCGTCGCAACGGAGGCGCACCTCACCGAGCCCGCTGAGGAACGCCCGCTCGCCGGGCGGGCCCGGACGGCTCGGCGGTGCGGGGCCGCCCGCTCAGCGGAGGGCGTGCCGCAGTGCGGGGCATGCTCGGGTCCGGCGGCCGGAGAGCCGCCGGACCCGAGGGGAGCCGGGACGCGGTCGCTACGCCTTCCGGGCTCGGGATGTCGTGGCCTTCGCCGCGGTGCCCTCGGCCACAGCGCCCTTCGCCGCGACCGCCTTCTTCTTCGCGGCGGCCCGCTTCGCCGCCGACCGGGCCCTCGGCACCACCGCGTCGCTGATGAGCTCCGGGTCGAGGATCTCCCTCAGGAACTTGCCGGTGTGGCTCGCGGGGACGCCCGCGATCTGCTCGGGGGTGCCCTCGGCGATGACGAGACCGCCGCCGCTGCCGCCCTCCGGACCCATGTCGACGACCCAGTCGGCGGTCTTGATCACATCAAGGTTGTGCTCGATGACGATGACCGTGTTGCCCTTGTCGACCAGACCGGCCAGCACCGTGATGAGCTTGCTGATGTCCTCGAAGTGCAGTCCCGTCGTCGGTTCGTCCAGCACGTACACCGTGCGCCCGGTGGAACGCTTCTGAAGCTCGGAGGCCAGCTTCACCCGCTGTGCCTCACCGCCGGAGAGCGTCGGCGCGGACTGGCCGAGCCGCACATAGCCGAGCCCCACCTCGTTGAGCGTCTTGAGATGCCGGGCGATCGTCGGGACCGCCTCGAAGAAGTCCAGCGCCTCCTCGATCGGCATGTCCAGCACCTCGGCGATGGACCTGCCCTTGTAGTGCACCTCCAGGGTCTCCCGGTTGTAGCGCGCTCCGTGGCAGACCTCGCACGGAACGTACACATCGGGAAGGAAGTTCATCTCGATCTTGATCGTGCCGTCACCGGAGCAGTTCTCACACCGGCCGCCCTTGACGTTGAAGGAGAACCGGCCGGGGAGGTAGCCCCGGACCTTGGCCTCCATCGTCTCCGCGAAGAGCCTGCGCACATGGTCGAAGACACCGGTGTACGTGGCGGGGTTGGAGCGGGGCGTACGGCCGATGGGCGACTGGTCGACATGGACGACCTTGTCGACGAGGTCGTCCCCGTCCACCCGGGTGTGGCGGCCGGGCACCGACTTCGCGCCGTTCAGCTCGCGCGCCAGGTGCGTGTAGAGGATGTCGTTGACCAGGGTCGACTTGCCCGAGCCGGAGACGCCGGTGACGGCGGTGAAGACTCCGAGCGGGAAGGAGACGTCGATGTCCCGGAGGTTGTTCTCCCGGGCCCCGTGGACGGTGAGCCGGCGTCCCGGATCCGAGGGGCGGCGGATGTCGGGCGTCGGGATGGACTTCTTCCGGGCGAGATACTGCCCGGTCGTCGACTCCTTGTTGGCCAGCAGCCCCTTCAAGGGACCGGAGTGCACGACCTTGCCGCCGTGCTCCCCCGCGCCGGGGCCGATGTCGACGATCCAGTCGGCCACCTTGATGGTGTCCTCGTCGTGCTCGACGACGATCAGGGTGTTCCCCATGTCGCGCAGACGGACGAGGGTCTCGATGAGCCGGTGGTTGTCCCGCTGGTGCAGGCCGATGGACGGCTCGTCCAGGACGTACAGAACGCCCACGAGGCCGGAGCCGATCTGGGTGGCGAGCCGGATGCGCTGGGCCTCGCCGCCGGAGAGCGTGCCCGCCGCGCGGTTCAGCGAGAGGTAGTCGAGGCCGACGTCGACCAGGAACTTCAGCCGTTCGTTGACCTCCTTGAGCACCCGTTCGGCGATCTTCTTGTCCCGCGCGTTGAGCTTCAGCCGGCCGAGGAAGTCGGCGCAGTCGCTGATCGACATCGCGGAGACTTCGGCGATGGACCGCTCCATCACCGTGACCGCGAGGACGATCGGCTTCAGCCGGGTGCCCTCGCACGTCGGGCACGGCACCTCGCGCATATAGCCCTCGAAGCGCTCCCTGCTCGCGTCGCTCTCGGCCTCCTGGTGCCGCCTCCGGACGAACTGGACCGCCCCTTCGAACGCGGGCGTGGTGTACGCGCGCTCCCGCCCGTACCTGTTCCGGTAGCGGACCTCGACCTGGGTCTTGTGACCGTGCAGCAGGGCCTTCCTGGCGCGCTGCGGCAGCCCGGCCCAGGCCATGTCGGTGGAGAAGCCGAGCGCTTGGGAGAGCCCGCCGATCAGCCGTCCGAAGTACTCCTTGGTGTGACCGTGGGACCAGGGGTGGATCGCGCCCTCGTCGAGGGACTTCTCCGGGTCCGGGACGATCAGCTCGGGGTCGACCTCCATACGGGTGCCGATGCCGGTGCAGTCGGGGCAGGCGCCGAAGGGAGAGTTGAAGGAGAAGGAGCGCGGCTCCAACTCCTCGAACGACAGGTCGTCGTACGGGCAGTACAGATGTTCGGAGTACATCCGCTCGCGCTCGGGGTCGTCCTCGGGGAGGTCGACGAAGTCGAGCACGACCATGCCGCCGGAGAGCCCGAGGGCGGTCTCGACCGAATCGGTGAGCCGCCGCTTGGCGCCCTCCTTCACCGTGAGGCGGTCCACCACCACCTCGATGGTGTGCTTCTCCTGCTTCTTCAGCGTGGGCGGCTCGGCGAGCTGGATGGTCTTCCCGTCGACGCGCGCCCGGCTGTATCCCTTGGTCTGCAGATCGGCGAAGAGGTCGACGAACTCGCCCTTGCGCTCGCGCACCAGCGGAGACAGGACCTGGAAGCGGCTGCCTTCGGGCAGTTCGAGCACCCTGTCGACGATGGCCTGCGGGGACTGCCGGGAGATCGGCCGGCGGCACTCGGGGCAGTGCGGCTTGCCGATGCGGGCGAAGAGCAGCCTGAGGTAGTCGTACACCTCGGTGATCGTGCCGACCGTCGAGCGGGGGTTGCGCGAAGTCGACTTCTGGTCGATGGAGACGGCCGGGGAGAGGCCCTCGATGAAGTCGACGTCCGGCTTGTCCATCTGCCCCAGGAACTGGCGGGCGTACGACGACAGGGATTCCACATAGCGGCGCTGGCCCTCGGCGAAGATCGTGTCGAAGGCGAGCGAGGACTTGCCCGACCCGGAGAGCCCTGTGAACACGATGAGGGAGTCACGGGGAAGGTCGAGCGAGACGTTCTTGAGGTTGTGCTCGCGAGCGCCACGAACGATGAGACGGTCGGCCACGCCGGGTCCGCACCTTTCTGTCCTGAGAGGTCTTGGTTGTCTTTCCTGGGAGGTGTCGAAAAGATCTTGAAGAGGTTCTGGCGGAGATGGTGCACCGCCCGCGACCCGGACCATCCGGACCGCGGAGCCGCCAGGCCGATGAGGGCCTGGGCGATGAATGCCGGGCGACCGAAGAGTGCCCGACAACCAAGGATGCCTCGCCCCAGGCTATAGCACGCGCATTCGATTTACGGCCGGTGAAAGCCACCTTCACCCGAACGTGTGGCACGACTATCGTCGAGCCCATGATCGATCCATCGCGCGACCTGGCATCACTGCATGAAGCCACCGAGCGGCTGCTCACCGCAGCCGACGCCATGGACAACGCCCGTGCCGCCGGGCCGTCACGGCTGCCCGGCTGGAGCCGCGGTCATGTGCTGGCCCATCTCTCCCGTAACGCCGACGCGCTCGTGAATGTTCTCGACGGCCGCCCGATGTACGCGAACGCCGAGGCGCGGGACGCGGACATCGAGCGGGACGCGCACCGGCCCGTCGACGTCCAGCTCGCCGACCTCCGCGACAGCGCGGCCCGGCTGCGGGCCGTGGCCTCACTCCCCGCGGACTGGAGCCGCACCATCGAGCTGCGCAACGGCGTCACCGACCGGGCCGCGCGGCTGCCCTTCCGCAGGCTCGTCGAGGTCGAGCTGCACCATGTCGACCTCGACATCGGCTATGAGCTGGAGGATCTGCCGGAGGAGTTCGTGCTCCGCGAGATCGATTTCCTCGCGGAGCGGTTCGGCGGCCACCGGGGCGTGCCGTCGACCGGGCTGAGGACCGACGCGGGACGGACCTGGACGACGGGTGGCGGCGCCGGGGGCGGTCCGATCGGGGTCGAGGGCCCTGGGCCCGACCTCATGGGCTGGCTCGCCGGACGCCGCGACGGCTCCGCGCTCCGGGTCTCGGGCGGCCCGCTGCCGACGCTGCCCCCGCTGTGAGTCCCGCGCGGCCCGCGCCGTGGCCGAGGGGCAGTGCGACGACCGCGAACGAGGCGGTACGACGCCGGGGCCGAACGCCCGCGTAACCAGACCCCCGCAACCAGACCGCACTGACCAGCCTGCCGTGCCCACCGGGCGACGTCCTCGCCGCCCGGTGTCGGACCTCGGGGATAGGCTTCCCTCATGACGTACAGCGGAGTGGTGAAGGTCGGCGGACCCGCGGACGCGCATGAGCTGAAGGACCTGGTGATCTCCAAGGTCGCGGTCGGCCCGATGGACAACAACAGCTATCTGCTCCGCTGCCGGGCCACCGGCGAGCAGTTGCTGATCGACGCCGCCAACGACCCTGAGACCCTGCTCCGGCTGATCGGGGACGACTCGATCGCGTCGCTGGTCACCACCCACCGCCACGCCGACCACTGGCAGGCGCTCGCCGCGGTCGTCGCCGCGACCGGAGCGCGTACGTACGCGGGGAGGTACGACGCCGAGGGCATCCCGGTCCCGACCGATGTGCCCTTGGAAGACGGTGACGTCATCCGCGTCGGCCGGGTCGAGCTGACCGCCCGCCGTCTGGTCGGTCACACCCCCGGTTCGATCGCCCTCGTGTACGACGATCCGCACGGGCATCCACATGTGTTCACGGGCGACTGCCTCTTCCCGGGCGGGGTCGGGAACACCCGCAAGGACCCGGATGCCTTCGCCGACCTCATCGGCGATGTGGAGGCCAAGCTCTTCGACCGGCTGCCGGACGAGACCTGGGTCTATCCCGGCCACGGCAGGGACACGACGCTCGGCGCCGAACGTCCGCATCTGCCCGAGTGGCGCGAACGCGGCTGGTGACGCGGCTCACCCGCCCTCCGCGGACGGCGCGTCGGCAGGCGTCGGGGCGCCCTCCTCGGGGCTCGCGTCGAAGCTCAGTGTCACTGTGGCCGGCAGAGGGCCCAGCTCCAGCAGCCCGGTGACCAGGCTCGTGGTGAGCCTGTGCCAGGCCGAGGCTCGGCGCATCAAGGCGTGATCGCCGCCCGGCATGCGCAGCCCACAGGACTTCGCGCCCGCGCCGCGGGCCCTTTCGACGAGCGCCCACGAGTCGTCCGGGTCGGTCACCCGGTCGAGGTCGCCGTGGACGAGGACGATCCGCTTGCCCGCGAGGTGCTCGACCGGCTCTCCCTCCGGGCACCACGGAGCGAGTCCGACGACGCCGCGCACCAAGGGGTGGGCCGCGGCGCGCAGGGCGGCACGGCCGCCCATCGAATGGCCCACCAGGACGACGGGGACGGGTCCGGTCCGCAGGCCCAGTTCGTCCAGGGCACGCAGGGCGTCCGCGGCCGCGTCGGCCAGCTCTCCGTTCCAGCCGCGACGGCGGTAGCGGACCGCGCCGAGCGCCACGCCCCCGTTCTCGGTGGCGCGGGCGATCGCACGGGCGAAGGGACGCATCCGGGCGCCGGGGAGGTTCAGCAGCGGCGGCGGTTCCAGGGCGTCGGCGCGGCCTCCGTGCAGCAGGAGTACGGCCGCCCTGATCTGCTCAGGGGCCCGGTCGAGCCGGAGTGCGGGGAGCGCCGATGACTCCGGTGCGGGGGTACGTATGGGGTCACGTCCTTTTCGGGTCGCGTACGGCCCCTGCGCGGGGCCCGTGTCCGGCACCGTCCATTGTCGCCGTGTGCGTACCGGGCCGGGTGCCTACTCGCCTGGCCCGCCTGGCCCGCCTGGCCTGCCTGGCCCGCCTGGCCCGCCTGGCCCGCCTGGAAGGCGTACCGGGTCGGCGCGCTCCGCCGGTCGGCTCTGGCGGGTCGCCGGTGCCCCATCGGAGCCGTAGGAGCCGTACCGGATCCGTTGCCGTACGCCGCGTCGCCACGCCCACGGCGGATCGGCGTCGTACCGGATCACCGGCGGAAGCCGCGACGGATCGGGGCGGTACCGCATCGAGGCCGTGCGGCCGACGTCGTACGTCCGGGGCGTTGTGGGGCACAGCGCGTCGTGTCACCGGGCGGGGCGGGGCGCGGGCTGCCGGCCCTCGGTCCGGGGTGTCGCGACGGCCGCGTCACGACGGCAGTGCCGCCGTCACCACCAGCCCGCCCCCCTCGCGGGGGCTGGCGACGACCGTGCCTCCGTGGGCGCGGGCCACGGCTCGGACGATCGACAGCCCGAGGCCCGCGCCCTTCGCGCTGACCAGCCGGTCGGTGCCGAGCCGGCGGAACGGTTCGAAGAGGGAGGGGATGTCGTACGGGGGCACGGCGGGCCCGGAGTTGCTGACCTCGACCTCGGCGACGCCGTCGGGGCGGGTACGGGAGGTGACGAAGAGGAAGCCGCCCTCGCCGGAGTTGTGGCGGATGCCGTTCTCGACGAGGTTGTGGACCAGGCGTTCCAGCAGCAGGGCGTTGCCCGTGGTCGGGGCCTCGGCCGCCTGCTCATGGACGGTGATCCCGGCCAGTTTCGCCTCCTGTCCGGTCTGGGCGACGACATGCGAGACGACATCGGCCAGATCGACCGGCAGCCGGTCGGTGATCTCGTTCTCCGAGTCGGCGAGCAGCAAGAGCCCGCTGATCAGCCGTTCATGACGGAGGTTGATCTCCAGAAGGTTCTCGCCGAGGTGGCGGAGATCATCGGAGGCCGACTTGCGGTGCATGGCCACTTCGACCAGGGCGCGGCCCAGGGTGAGCGGGGTACGTAGTTCATGGGAGGCGTTGGCGACGAAGCGCCGCTGGCCGTCGAAGGAGCGGTCCAGCCGTTCGACCATGGTGTCGAAGGTGTCGGCGAGGTCCTTGACCTCGTCGTTGGGGCCCGCGAGCGCGATGCGTTCGTGCAGTCCCCTGCCCGCGGCCGGAGCCGCGGCGATGCGCCGGGCGGTCTCCGTCACCCGGTGCAGCGGGGCCAGCACTCGCCCCGCGACGAGCCAGCCGAAGCCGGCGGCGACCCCGCCCACGACCACCAGCACCGCGCCGCCCTGCCTGAGCAGGGAGGTGGACGCGGCTTCGTTCAGCGCCTCACGCTGCGCCTGCAGGAGTTTGCTGGTGTCGCTGACGGCGACCCGTTTGCCGTCGATCGTCGTGTAGACGCCGGTCGGCGGTGTCGGGGGGAGCGGGGACGGGGTGGCCGTCGCGGCGGTTCCCTTCGGCGCGTTGTCCGGCGCCTTCTGCACCTCGATGAGCTTGGCGGCGGCTCCTGTGCCGACCTGCTTGTTGAACAGGACGTACGTCACGCCGAGCAGCACCACCCCGGCGGCCATGAAGAGCCCGCCGTAGATGAAGGTGAGCCTGGCGCGCAGGGGGAGATTGCTCGGCAGCAGCAGCCGCAGCCATCGGGCCCTGGGCTTCGACGGGGTGCCCGGCTTCGAACGGTTTCTCCTCCTGGTCATGGCGCGACTCATGGAATCCGGTACCCCACTCCCGTGACGGTCTGGACGACGGGCGGGCCGCCGAGCTTGCGGCGCAGCTTGAGCACGGCGAGCCGGACGGCGCCGGTGAACGGGTCGGCGTGCTCGTCCCACGCCTTCTCCAGCAGATGCTCGGCCGAGACCGCCGCCCCGTCGGCACGCAGCAGTTCGGCGAGTACGGCGAACTCCTTCCGCGACAGCGGTACGTACCGTCCTTCCCGGAACACCTCGCGTCGGGCGGGGTCCAGGGTGATGCCCGCACGGCGCAGCACGGGCGGGGCGGCGGGACGGGCGCGCCGACCGAGTGCCTGGACGCGGGCGGCGAGTTCGGCGAAGGCGAACGGCTTGGTGAGGTAGTCGTCGGCGCCCAGGCCCAGCCCGTCGACGCGGTCGGCGATCTCGGCCGACGCGGTCAGCATCAGCACGCGGGCGACGGCGTCGGACGCCGCCAGTCGGCGGCAGATGTCATCGCCGTGCACGGTCGGCAGATCCCGGTCCAGGACGATCACGTCGTAGTCGTTGACGCCGATGCGCTCCAGCGCCGCCGCGCCGTCGTGGGTCACGTCGACGGCGTGCGTCTCACCGCGCAGCCACTCGGCGATCGCGTCGGCGAGCATCGGCTCGTCCTCCACCACCAGCACTCGCATCTGCGGCCTTCCTTCGTTCGGCTGTTCCATCCCGGCGTTCCCGGAGGGGACTCGGACGGGGTTCGGAGGGGATTCGGACGGGACTCGGAGGGGACTCGGAGGGGACTGCGTCGGGCTCCCGTGAGGTCGTCCGGCACACGGCCTCCGGTACAGGTGCCGCGCCGCGACGCAGCACCCCCTGGAGGCCATGGTGACGCCTGCCGCGTTTCCCCGGCGTTAGCTGTGCGCCCCGCGCGGACCGCGGCCACAAGGAAACGGGGAGGAAACGCGGCGCGGCGTTCCATCACTTCTCAAACGGCCGGGACTTCACCGGCTCGCAGCATGAGGAGACGACCCGATGCGAACGAGGACCCGCGGGATACGGGCCGCTGTGGCGGTCCTGCCGCTGGCGATGGCCTTCGCGCTGACCGGATGCGGATCAGGCAACGACGACAAACAGGTGGCCTCTGCCAACAGCAGCAAGGACGGCGACGCGAAGACCGGCGGCACCGGCAAGGACGGTGGGAGTTCGGGCACAGATGCGGACGGCGACGAGAAGATCATCAAGTTCGCGCAGTGCATGCGGGAGAACGGGATCGACATGGAGGATCCCAAGGACGGCAGGATCACCATCCAGGGCGGCGACAAGGCCAAGATGGACAAGGCCATGAAGGCGTGCCAGCAGTACCAGCCCCAGGGCATGGGAAAGGGCAAGGCCGACCCGAAGATCATGGAAGGCATGCGGAACTACGCCAAGTGCATGCGGGAGAACGGCGTGGAGGAGTTCCCCGACCCGCACGCCGGCGGCATCAGGATCGACGGGAGCATGCGCGACGATCCCAACTTCAAGGATGCCGAGCAGAAGTGCAAGGACTCCATGCCCAAGAGGCCCGACGGCAGCCTCAATGAAAAGGGATGAACCGTCCATGGGACAGCTGAGGAATGGGCTGCCGAGCGAGTCGCACGCCGATGCGCCGGTCACGCCGACAGGAGGGCCGACCGGTGCGTCGGCCGGTGCATCAGCCAGTACATCGGCCGCCGACAGTCGGACGAGCACATCGCCCTTCGGCCCGCGTGCCCACGCGCACGCGGAGGCGGCCTCCGGGGCCCCGGCGGAGACCGGACCCGAAGACGCCGCCGGGATCGGGGCCATGAGCGGAGCCGGCGAGGGAACCGGAGCCATGGCCGGGGAGGGAATCGCAGCCGGGGCCGGGACGACCGACCCGGCGACCGCCCCGGCACGTGGTTCGCGCCGCCGCAGAAGGCGCGGCCGTAAAGTGGCCGTCGCCCTCGCCGTACTGGCCGCGGGCGGTGCCGTAGCCGCCACCACGCTCGGCCTCGGCGGTGACGGGGACTCGGCCGACGGCAAGGCGGCGGACGGCCTGCCGCCGAACACGACCGAGGTGACCAAGCAGAGCCTCGAGGATGTGGAGACCACCGACGGCGAGTTGGGTTACGGCCCCTCCACCGATGTCTCCAGCCGCCTGGGCGGCACGGTCACCGGGATACCCGAGACGGGTCAGCGCGTCACCCGCGGCAAGTCGCTGTTCGAGGTCGACAACCGGCCGGTGACGCTGATGTACGGCTCTCTGCCCGCGTATCGCGCCCTCGCGGAAGGAGTCGAGGGCCCCGACGTGAAACAGCTTGAGCAGAATCTCCGGGCGCTCGGTTACACCGGCTTCACCGTCGACGAGGAGTTCACCGACGCGACGGCGGACGCGGTGAGGGAGTGGCAGGAGGACATCGGTCTGGAGGAGACCGGGACCGTGGATCTGGGCCGGGTCGTGTTCGCGCCCGCCGAGGTACGGGTGGACGCCCTGGAGGCGGTGAAGGGCAGCGCGGTCCAGATGGGCGCGAAGCTGCTCTCGTACACGGGGACCTCGAAAGCCGTCACGGTGGAGCTCGACGCGGCCGATCAGCGGCTGGCGAAGGTGGGCAGGGCGGTCACCGTCACCCTGCCCGACGACACGGTGGTCGACGGCGTGATCAACAAGGTCTCCACGATCATCAAACCGGCCGGCGGGCAGGACGAGGAGGCGTCGACCAAGGTCGAGGTGGTCGTCGGCCTCAAGGACAAGAAGGCCCAGCAGGCCGCCGAACCGTACGCCCTGGCCGCGGTGAACGTGAACTTCACCGCGGAGACGCGCGAGGACGTGCTGACCGTGCCGGTCGCCGCGCTGCTGGCGCTCTCCGAGGGAGGGTTCGGTCTGGAGGTCGTCGAGGGCACCACGACCTCGTACGTCCCGGTGAAGACAGGTCTGTTCGCCGACGGACGGGTCGAGATCTCCGGCGACGGCGTCTCCGAGGGCACGATCGTGGGGATGCCCAAGTGATCTCCCTGACGGATGTGACCAAGGTCTACGCGGGCGGGGTGGCCGCGCTCGGAGGCGTCTCGCTCCGGATCGCACGGGGTGAACTCGTCGGGATCGTCGGCCCGTCCGGCTCGGGGAAGTCGACCATGCTCCATGTGCTGGGCACGCTGGACCGGCCGACCTCGGGCATGGTGCGCATCGACGGGTACGACGTGGGCGCGCTCTCCGACGTCAAGCTGTCCGCGCTGCGGGCGAGCCGGATCGGCTTTGTGTTCCAGCAGTTCCATCTGTCGTCCGGTACCACGGCCCTGGACAACGTGGCCGACGGGCTTCTGTACTGCGGGCTCCGCCCGGCTGAGCGCCGGCGGCGGGCCACGGCCGCGCTGGAGCGGGTCGGGCTGGGCCACCGGGTGGACCACGAGCCCCATGAGCTGTCCGGCGGTGAGAAGCAACGCGTGGCCATCGCCCGTGCGGTAGCGGGTGATCCGCCGCTGCTGCTCGCCGACGAGCCGACCGGAGCACTCGACTCCGTATCAGGGGAAGGCGTGATGGGGCTGCTGCGCGAGCTGAACGCGACGGGGACCACCGTGCTGATCATCACGCATGACCGGGAGATCGCGGGGTCGCTCCCGCGGCAGGTACGGATGCGGGACGGCCTCATAGTCGAGGACGCGGCGGGCACGGCCGCAGGCGGGACTGCGGGGGCGGGCACGGACGCAAGCGGCATGGCGGGGGCGGGCACAGCCGGAAGCGGCACGGCCGAGGCAGGCACGGTCGCGAGCGGCACGGCGGGGGCGGGCACGGGAGCGCAGGGGGTACGCCGATGACTTCCGGCACTCTGGTGCAGCCGCCGGATGTGCGGCACTCGGCAGAGGCGGACGCCCGCGCTCTCCGGCCGGCGCGCATGAGGCCGCGCGATGTGCTCAAGGTCGGTGCGGTGGGGCTGCGCACTCGTCCGCTGCGGGCCTTTCTCTCCGCGCTGGGCATCGCGATCGGCATCGCCGCGATGGTCGCGGTGGTGGGGATCTCGTCCTCGTCCCGCGCCGAGCTCGACCGTACGCTCGACGCACTGGGCACCAATCTGCTGACGGTCTCGGCGGGTTCGACCTTCACCGGCGAGAAGGCCAAGCTGCCCTTCGAGTCCGAGTCCATGGTCGGCCGGATCGGCCCCGTGGAGTCGGTGTCGGCGATCGGCGAGATCCCCGACACGAACGTCTTCCGCAGCACGAAGATCCCGAAGGTGGAGACGAACGGTCTCTCCGCCTTCGCCGTCCGTACCGATCTGCGCGAAACGGTCGCCGCCGAACTGCGCACCGGCGCCTGGCTGAACGCGGCGACGGGCACATACCCGGCGACGGTCCTGGGTGCGTCCGCCGCCGAGCGTCTCGGCATCGGACGGGTCGATCCGAACACCCGGGTACTGATCGGCGACAAGCTGTTCACCGTCGTGGGCGTCCTCAAGCCGGCTCCCCTGGCGCCGGAACTGGACTCGGCCGCGTTGGTGGGCTGGCCGGCAGCGAGGTCCGAGCTGGGCTTCGACGGACATCCGACGACCGTCTACACCCGGTCCGAGGAGTCCGCGGTGGAGAGCGTACGGGATGTGCTGGGGGCGACCGCCAGCCCGGAATCGCCCAATGAGGCCGATGTGTCCCGTCCCTCGGACGCGCTGGCCGCCCAGCAGGCGGCGGGCGAGGCATTCACGGGCCTGCTGCTGGGCCTGGGAGCGGTCGCGCTGCTCGTGGGCGGTGTCGGAGTGGCCAACACCATGGTCATCTCGGTGCTGGAGCGGCGTGCGGAGATCGGGCTGCGACGCTCGCTGGGGGCCACCCGAGGTCAGATCCGTACGCAGTTCCTGGCCGAGTCCCTGCTGCTCTCCGCCCTCGGCGGGTTCGGCGGGGCGGTGCTGGGGTCCGGTGTGACAGCCGGTTACGCCGTCTATCAGGGCTGGCCGTCGGTGGTCCCGGCGTGGGCGGTGTTCGGCGGCGTCGGGGCGACGCTGGCGATCGGCGCGCTGGCCGGTCTCTATCCGGCCGTACGCGCCTCCCGCCTCTCCCCCACCGAGGCACTGGCCACGCCCTGACGCCGTGACCGCGATCGTTCACCGCCCCGCGAGGAGCGGAGGAGGCCCCACGAGGAGCGGAAAGAACGAAACGGTGGGTGCGACGGCTTCGAGCCGTCGCACCCACCGTCGTCGACAGCGTCAGGCTTCCACGCTGTCCTTGTCCTTCTCGGACGTCCCGCCGTCCTTGCCCTCGCCCTTGCCGGTCGCCCCTTCGCCGGCGGCGGCCTCGGCCAGTTCACGCTCGGACTGCTTCTTGGAGGCGATGAGGCTGGTGATCGTGGTGACGATCAGCACACCGCAGATGACCGTCAGCGAGAACGGGATCGAGATCTCGGGGACGCTCACCCCGCTCTCGTGCAGGGCGTGCAGCACCAGCTTGACGCCGATGAAGCCGAGGATCACCGACAGACCGTAGCTGAGGTGGACCAGCTTCCTGAGCAGTCCGCCGATGAGGAAGTACAGCTGTCGCAGACCCATCAGCGCGAAGGCGTTGGCCGTGAAGACGATGTACGGGTCCTGGGTCAGGCCGAAGATCGCGGGGATGGAGTCCAGCGCGAACAGGACGTCCGTGGTGCCGATGGCGAGCATGACCACCATCAGCGGGGTCAGAATGCGCTTTCCGTTGTTCCGGATGAAGAGCTTGGTGCCGTGGTACCTGTCCGCGACGCCGAACTTCTTCTCGATGGACTTGAGGAGACGGTTCTCCTCGAAGTCTTCCTCCTCCTCGTCGGAGCGCGCCTCCTGGATGAGCTTCCAGGCGGTGTAGATCAGGAACGCGCCGAAGATGTAGAAGACCCACGAGAAGCTGGCGATGATCGCGGCGCCCGCGGCGATGAAGATGGCCCGCAGGACCAGGGCGATCAGCACACCGACGAGCAGCACCCGCTGCTGGAGGTGGGACGGCACCGAGAACTTCGCCATGATCAGCACGAAGACGAACAGGTTGTCGACGCTGAGCGACTTCTCGGTGATGAAGCCCGCGAAGAACTCCCCGGACGACTGGCTGCTCCCGAAGATCAGCAGACCGATGCCGAAGAGCACGGCCAGAACAATCCAGACGATCGTCCAGATTCCGGCTTCTTTGATCGACACGTCATGGGGCTTGCGCCCGATGAGGAAGTCGACTGCGATCAGGGCACACAGACCGAGAACGGTCAGCACCCACAGGGTCAATGAAACGTCCACTGCGCCTCCGGCGTCGTACGGCTACTTGATCAGCGTCGTCGCTGCCGGAGGTCTCCTCCACCCGGGTGGCCTTGCCACCGCGGGCCGGCGCCCCGGGACCTTCTGGTCCGTATTGACGGGCACGCCGCATCCGGGAGTACTCCCCTCCGCTCGCAAGGAGCGTACAGGACAGCCCAAGGAAAGGTAAAGGGCAAGGTAAAGAGCTATTCAAATATGCAGGTCAGCGGCCTACTTAGGTCAACGCCCCCAGGTCCTGCGGGCGGCGGTCACCCGGTCCAGCACCTGGCGCAGGATGTCACTGCCCGGCGGCACCGAAGGCGGCTGATAGGTCCAGGAGTGCCTGACCCAGGGATCGGCCAGATGGTCGTCGGGGACCGGGGTGATCCGCAGCAGCGAGCGCCACAGCGGGTCGAGCACCGGCCCGTACGCGCTCGCGTCCTCGCGGTCGGCGACCATCATCAGGTGGACGCCGACCGAGGGGCCCTCGTCGGCGAGGTAGCGCAGCTGGGTGACCGCACGGTCGTCGAAGCCGTGCGGGAAGTCGTTGACGATGAGCAGTTGCTCGGAGGTGTCCAGGTCGGGCGGCAGGGCGTCGGGCGCGCCGCCGCGTACCGCCATGGTCACCAGGTCCACCCGCTGGGTCAGTTTGGCGAGGGTCTCGCTCACACCTCGGGCTCCTGCCGCGGGCGGTGCTGCCAGGACACCGGACTGGACCAGCGGTGCGAGTGAGGCGGCCGCCGTGCCCGCCGGATCGATCACATGGACCGTGAAGTCGCCGGGCGGGTAGACGGCGAGCAGCCGGGCCGCGTGGGTGACCGCGCAGTCCATGGCGAGCTTCCGCAGCTGTGCCTCGTCCAGCATGATCGCGGCCTCGGAGCCGGCACGTCCGGCGTCCACCCACAGACCGCGCTCCAGCGGCAGCCTGATCAGGAACGGAATGCGCAGCTCCGGGCTCTCGGGCAGCTGGAGATCGCCCAGGCGCAGTGCCATCGGGGTCTCCATGGGCACCCGGTAGGCGTGCCAGACGGGGTTGTCCCAGCGGGCGAACGAGGGCGGCAGGGCGGGTTCGACCACATCGGACTCGGCGGAGAGCTGGGCGAGGTCCCGGTCGAGCGACTGGCGGGCCTGTGCGGTGAGCTGCTCGCACTTGGCGCGCGCCGTCTCGCGCGCGGCGTCGCCGGCCCGGCCGATCCGGTTCCGCGGGTCGGACAGGGCCCGGTCCAGCTCCTGGTCCATCCGGGACTCGGCGAACTCCACGGCGCTGCGGTAGGCGGCGACGGTGCGGGCGAGGTCCTCGAACATGCCCCAGATCTGGTTGTAGAGCCGCTCTTCCATGGACCAGCCGGTGGCGTCGCCCGCGACGGGCCGCGCGGGCCGGCCCGGCTCGGCGGCGGGAGCGACCGGGGGCGGCGGGGGCGGTGCGGAGCTGCGGCGCGGGTGCGCGTAGTCGATGGGTCCGCCCGGCACCGTGGGGGCGCCGGCCGTGTCGTCCTGCTGGGTGTCGGCGGGTCCGGACTGCGCTCCGCCCGAGCCGGTGAGCCCGTCCGGGACCGTGCTGTCCGGGCCGGGGGAAGGCGTCTGGCCGGGCCGTGCGCCGGACGAGGGGCGGATGTACGCGCCGTCGGCGGCGCTTCCCGTGCGCAGCTGGGCGGGTTCCGTCCTGGGCGGGCGTACGGCGACCGAACGCTGGATCTCGGCGGCCTGCTCCCCCGCCCGCGCGACTCCCTGGTCGCCGAGCAGCTGGGCGAGTCCTCCCGCGTATCCCTGTCCGACGGCGCGTACCTTCCACGCGCTCTGGCGGCGGTACAGCTCGAAGGCGACGAGCGCGGTCTCGCTGTCCAGGCCGGTGATGGTGAAGCTGGCGACCTCGGTGCCGTCCCGGTCGGTGACGGCGAGGAACGGGGAGGCGGTGGCCCCGAAGTGGGCGGGTCCGCCGGCGGCTCTGGGGAGGGCCAGCACCATGCTGATCTGGTGCACCGTGGCGGGAACCGCGTCGAGGTCGACGGTGAAGCGGGGCGCTTCGGTGGCCCCGCGGGGGACCTCGACGCCGGGCAGCACCGGTGCGCCGGGGTGGGCGAGCCCGTCGTCGCGTACGGACCTGTGCTCGTCGGAGCAGATGGCGCAGGCCACGACCGGATGACCGGCGGACACCCGGATCTCCAGGCGGGTGTCGGGCAGCGGATGGTTCTGCCCACGGACCAGCTCGGCCGTCATCGCCTTGTCCCCTCGATGCTGTAGTCGGTCGGGTGCCGCGCCGCCGACACTCGGGGCGCGCGGTGCCCGATGGTGGTAGTGGTGCAGCTCCCGGCGGCCTGGCTGCCTCCGGGAGCTGCGTGTACGTCCGTGACCCCGGCCGTGCCTACAGGTGCGGCAGGATCGCCGGCATCAGGTCCTGGAAGGTGCGTCCGTTGGCGGGGTTGCCGAGGGCCGTCATCTTCCAGCCATCGCCGACGCGGTGTACCTTCGCCATGATCTGCGCGGTGTACTTGCCGCCGCCGTCGAGGGTGTAGCGGGCCAGTTCCTGGCCGTTGGTCTCGTCGACGATGCGGCAGAAGGCGTTCTGCACCTCCTGGAACGTCTGGCCGGTGAACGAGTTCACCGTAAAGACGATCTGGTCGATGTGGACCGGTACTCGCTGGAGGTCCACCAGGATGGCCTCGTCGTCCCCGCCCGAGCCGGCGCCGCCGACCAGGTTGTCACCGGTGTGCCGCACCGAGCCGTCGTCGCTGACGAGGTGGCGGAAGAAGACCACGTCCACGGGCTGCTTGTCGGCGAAGAGCACCGCCGAGGCGTCCAGGTCGATCTCCTTGGTGCGCGAGCCGAACAGACCGCGGCGGGCAGCCGCCTGCCAGCCGAGCCCCATCCGCACTGCCGTGAGGGTGCCCCCGTCGCTCTTCTGCAGGCTGATGGCCTGACCCTTGGTCATATTGACCGTCACGCGCTGTCCCCTTCTCACTGAAAGTGCCGCGCCCATATGAGCGGCTGGTCAGCACCCTACGCAGTCACGTCAATGCTGCGGCACGATTGGCTGGTTTTTGTGTCGGTCTTGCAACACACCAGGTGTGCGGCCCTGTGCACACCGGATCGGGGTCCCGAATCACATCGGGCGCACCCGGCTCAGGCGAGACCCGCCTCCTTCATCTGGCGCAACTCCTTCTTCAGTTCACCGACCTCGTCCCGCAATCTCGCGGCCACCTCGAACTGGAGGTCGGCCGCCGCGGCCCGCATCCGCTCGGTCATCTCCTCGATGATTCCCGACAGTTCGGCTGCGGGCCGGTCGGTGAGGACCGTGCCCTTGGCGCCGAGCGAGGGAACCGGGGCCTTGGCGCCCTTGCCGCCCTTGGCCGCTGTCCCGCCCTTGGGCTTGCGGTACTCGGTGCCGAGCAGTTCTTCGGTGTCGATCTCCTCGCGCGCGATGGTGGCGACGATGTCGTTGATCTTCTTGCGGAGCGGCTGGGGGTCGATGCCCCGCTCGGTGTTGTACGCGATCTGCTTCTCGCGCCTGCGGTTGGTCTCGTCGATGGCCTTCTCCATGGCGCGGGTGATCTTGTCCGCGTACATATGGACCTGGCCGGAGACATTGCGCGCCGCGCGGCCGATCGTCTGGATCAGGGAGGTGCCGGAGCGCAGGAAACCCTCCTTGTCGGCGTCGAGGATCGCCACCAGGGAGACCTCGGGCAGGTCGAGGCCCTCCCGCAGGAGGTTGATGCCGACCAGGACGTCGAACTCTCCGGAGCGCAGCTCGCGCAGCAGCTCGACCCGGCGGAGGGTGTCGACGTCGCTGTGCAGATAGCGGACCTGGATGCCCAGTTCGAGGAAGTAGTCGGTGAGGTCCTCGGCCATCTTCTTGGTGAGGGTGGTGACCAGGACGCGCTCGTCCTTCTCGGTGCGCAGCCTGATCTCGTGGACCAGGTCGTCGATCTGGCCCTCGGTGGGCTTGACGACGACCTCGGGGTCGACGAGGCCGGTGGGGCGGATGATCTGCTCGACGAAGCCGTCGCCGCGGGAGAGTTCGTATGTCCCCGGGGTGGCCGACAGATAGACCGTCTGTCCGATCCGTTCCGTGAACTCCTCCCACTTCAGGGGCCTGTTGTCGAGCGCGGACGGCAGCCGGAAGCCGTGCTCGACGAGGGTCCGCTTGCGGGACGCGTCGCCCTCGTACATCGCGCCGATCTGCGGGACGGTGACATGCGACTCGTCGATGACCAGCAGGAAGTCCTCGGGGAAGTAGTCGAGGAGGGTGTTGGGCGGAGAGCCGGGGTCACGGCCGTCGAAGTGCATCGAGTAGTTCTCGATGCCGGAGCAGGAGCCGATCTGGCGCATCATCTCGATGTCGTACGAGGTGCGCATGCGCAGCCTCTGGGACTCCAGCATCTTGCCCTGCTTGTCCAGGTCGGCGAGGCGCGCCTCCAGCTCCGCCTCGATGCCGCTGACCGCCCGTTCGAGCCGCTCGGGGCCCGCGACGTAGTGGGTGGCCGGGAAGACGTGGAGCGACCGGTCCTCGCTGAGGATCTCCCCGGTGAGCGGATGGAGGGTGGAGAGGGCCTCGATCTCGTCGCCGAACATCTCGATGCGGACGGCCAGCTCCTCGTAGACCGGGAAGATCTCGATGGTGTCGCCGCGGACCCGGAACGTGCCCCGCGTGAACGCCGTGTCATTGCGCGTGTACTGGATGTCGACGAAGCGGCGCAGCAGCTGGTCGCGGTCGATCTCCTCGCCGACCTTGAGCTGCACCATCCGGTCGACGTACTCCTGCGGGGTACCGAGGCCGTAGATGCACGAGACGGAGGCGACCACGACCACATCGCGCCGGGTGAGCAGGGAGTTCGTCGCGGAGTGGCGCAGCCGCTCGACCTCCTCGTTGATCGAGGAGTCCTTCTCGATGTAGGTGTCCGACTGCGGAACGTACGCCTCGGGCTGGTAGTAGTCGTAGTACGAGACGAAGTACTCCACCGCGTTGTTCGGCAGGAGTTCGCGGAACTCGTTCGCCAACTGGGCGGCGAGGGTCTTGTTCGGCGCCATCACCAGGGTCGGGCGCTGGAGCTTCTCGATCATCCAGGCGGTGGTCGCCGACTTTCCCGTGCCGGTGGCGCCGAGCAGGACGACATCCTTCTCACCTGCGCGGATTCTGCGCTCCAGGTCGGCGATGGCCGTGGGCTGGTCGCCGCTGGGCTGGAAGGGACTGACGACCTCGAAAGGCGCCACCGTACGTTCGATCTCGGAAACGGGCCGCATGGGGTCAACCGTACGACTCCCCACTGACAACCGGGGGCCGACGCCGTCCCGGGGCCTTCCCCGACCCGGCCGGGCGGCTGGGTTCACGGGGTCCGGCCGGTTCGGGCGGGACCCCGGCCCCGGCTCGGCCGGCTCGGCGGTGGCTACCAGCCCTCGACTCGCGGGGCCTCACGGGGCGGGACGGGGTCGGCGACCCAGCCGGCGGACTGCCGTTCGAAGAGCGATTCGGGGCTCTGCGGGGGCACTCCGAGTGTGACGGCCTGCTTCTTGCCGGTCTTCTTCTTCTCCCACTCGGGCTCCCCCATGACCAGCAGAGGATCGAACATGACGACGACTCCGGCGAGCAGCAGGAAGATCGCGGGGCCGAGCAGCATGGGAAGGAGCAGGGTGGTCGCCGACTCCCCCACGCCCGACGAGCCCCGCGCACCGTGCAGATGGACGCTGATCGCGGCCATGCCGGTGTAGTGCATACCGGTCACCGCGACGCCCATCACCAGGCTGGCGCCGAGACTCGCCAGGAAGCCGTGCACGGACACGGCCGCCCAGAGAGCGGCGGTGGCCGCGACGACGGCGATCACGACGGAGAGGATGACCGTGAAGGTGTCGTACTGGATGCTTCCCTGGAGCCGCATTCCCTCCATGCCGAGGTAGTGCATCGAGGCGACTCCGAGGCCGGTGATCGTTCCGGCGGTGACGAGCGTCATGGTCGTCGCGCCGCGGTATCCGACGATGAAGAGGCCGATGCCGACCATGAGGATCGCGACCGCGAGGCTCGCGAACGTGATCGGACGGTCGTAGGTGATCGGTGCCTCTTCGACCGTGAAGCCCATCATGCCGATGAAGTGCATGGTCCAGATGCCGGAGCCGATCGAGGTCGCGCCGAGGACCAGCCATCCGGCTTTGAATGTCTCTGTATTGCGCACCGATCTCGTGGTGCAGCGAAGCCCGAGCGCGGCACCGAGACAGGCCATCACAAAGGCGGCTACAGGGGTGATCAACCCATAGGAGAAGCCGTCCAGAGTTCCGTGCATGAATGTGTCCTTGTTTCGTAAAATCCCGCGGTTCCCTCGTGGTGCTCGCGCGATCCCCCGGTGGAACATCCGTTCTGGGGGGAGAGTATGGCCCCGAGGCCGTTTGGCAAATATTCGGGCAGAGATTTATCTCCGCAGAAACCGTCACGTGACGCGTTCTGGGTGGATTTATTCACTTTTTCCCCGCACTTCGCCTGCTTCTCGTTGAGCTCTGAAGGCCACTCCCGTCACATCCGGGACCCGGTGACAGGAGAAGGCAAGGTGTACCCACGCCCCTCGGGGCGACCGCCGTCGATCCGGCCGACCGGACGGGCGTCGTCCGGGTCGGGAACGGCGTCCAGCGCTGTCAGTGGGTGGTCGTACCGTGGTTCGCATGAACAGTTTCGAGTGGGCCGTCGTGCGGACCGCCATCGGGCCACTGCTTCTCGCCGCGACCGACCGCGGCCTGGTCTGCGTGGTCTTCCACGCGGACGAGGGGATACGGGAGAAGGCGCTGCGGCAGTTGGCCGACCGCCTCGGCGCGGACCCCGTGGAGTCGTCGGCCGGTCGGCTCGCCGAGCCGATACGCCAACTGGAGGCGTACTTCACCGGCGACCTGCGGGAGTTCACGCTCCCGCTTGACTGGTCGCTGTCGAGCGGCTTCAACCGCCAGGTGCTGCGGGAACTGGCGGCCGGCGTCCCCTTCGGCGCGGTCGTCGGATACGGCGATCTGGCGGCGCGCGTCGGTCAGCCGGGCGCGGCACAGGCTGTGGGAGCGGCGATGGGTTCCAATCCGCTGCCGGTGGTGGTGCCGTGCCATCGGGTGGTGGAGTCGGGCGGCAAGCTGGGCGGTTTCGGCGGTGGGCTGGCGACGAAACGGAAGCTGCTCGCGCTGGAGGGCGTCCTTCCGGAACCGCTGTTCTGATGTCGTAGGACGCGCTCTGGCACCGGCGGCGGAGCGTCGATACGGTGCCGCGGTCCGTACGGCTCCGAGGGGGACGCCCGTCGCCGACGCGCGGGCCCGGAGACCGGAGCCGGTCCGCGCGTGGGAAGGAGCCCGGAAGCGGTCGCGTCCGGAAGCGGTTGCGTACGGCCTCGGGCCCAGTGGCACACTGCGCAAGTGAGCCCGAGCCCCGACGTACCTGATATATCCGGCACCGACAGCCCCCGGCCCAAGGGGGCGGTCTCTCCTCCGGACCCAGCGGTGGCGGAGCCTACGAGTGCCTCCGGCGGCTCCGCGGCGGCCGGGAGGTCCCCGGCCGACCGACGGTTCGCCGGGGCCCCGGACCTTCGACCGGTGTCCGAGGACGAGCTGCCCGCCCTCCGTCGCCGTGTCACCGTCGCCCTCGTGGCGAGTCAGATCCTCGGCGGGCTCGGCATAGCGACCGGCGTCGCGCTGGCGGCCATGCTGGCCCAGCAGGTCACCGGAACCGACGCGTTGTCAGGACTGGCCTCCACCGCGTCCGTGGTCGGTACGGCTCTGTTGTCCGTACCGCTGGCGGCGCTGATGACGGCTCGCGGGCGCCGGCCAGGACTCGTGCTGGCCTACACGATCGGGGCGGTGGGCTCGGGCATCGTCGTACTGGCGGCCGTCGTGGGGAACTTCCCGCTGCTGCTCCTGGGGCTGGCCGCGTTCGGCGCGGCGAACTCGGCGAATCTGCAGGCGCGGTTCGCCGCCGCCGATCTCGCCCTGCCCGAGCGCCGTGGGCAGGCGATCTCCCTGGTCGTCTGGGCGACGACGATCGGCGCGGTCCTCGGGCCCAACATCGCCGCGCCCGCGGGCCGCACCGTCTCCGGGCTCGGTATCCCGGCCGCGGCCGGGGCCTTCGTCTGGGCGGCCGGGATCTTCCTCCTCGCGGCGGCGCTGCTCCAGGTGCTGCTGCGCCCCGACCCACTGCTCACGGCCCGCGCCCTCTCCCCCGCAGGCCGCTCCCGCGAGGGACGCTCACTGGGCGCCGGCGTACGGGCCGTTCGCGAGTCGCCGATGGCCGTACTCGCGCTGGTCACCCTCGCCGTCTCGCACACCGTGATGGTGTCCGTCATGTCGATGACACCGGTCGCACTGAGCCATCACGGTGCCGGAATCCAGTTGATCGGCCTGGTCATCAGCGGTCATATCGCGGGCATGTACGCCTTCTCCCCGGTGATGGGCCGACTGGCGGACCGCTACGGCAGGCTCGCGGTCATCGGGCTCGCCATCGCACTGCTCGCCACCGCCACCCTGCTCGCGGGCACGGCCGGGGCGAGCCATGCGCGGACGTCCGCCGGACTGTTCCTCCTCGGGCTCGGCTGGTCGGCCGGTGTCGTCGCGGGCTCCGCCCTGCTGACCGACTCCGTGCCCCTGCCCTCCCAGGCGCCCGCGCAGGGCCTGTCCGACCTGGTCATGAACGCCGCCGCGGGCGTCGGCGGGGCGCTCGCCGGACTCGTCGTCGCGCAGGCCGGCTACGGCTGGCTGAACGTCATCGCCGCGGCTCTGCTGCTTCCCCTGGCCGCTCTCACGGTGCGCAGGGCGATCGGCTGAAGGGTTTGGGCGGCCGTTCCCCGTGCAAGGGGATGGGACATGTCACTCACCGAGGTATCCGAGGAAGTACGGGAAGCGCTCGCCGCGCACCGCCCCGTCGTCGCCCTGGAATCGACGATCATCGCCCACGGCCTGCCGCGTCCCCGCAATCTCGCCGTCGCGGCGGAGCTGGAAGGGCTCGTACGGTCGGCGGGCGCGGTCCCCGCCACCATCGCCGTACTGGACGGTCTCGTCCATATCGGCCTGGACAAAAGACAGTTGGAACGCGTCGCCCATGACGACGATGTACGGAAACTCGGTCACCGCGATCTCGCCCCGGCCCTGGCCACGGGTGCCAGCGGAGCGACGACCGTGTCGGCGACGGCCTTTCTGGCCGCACGGTCCGGAATCCGGGTCTTCGCGACCGGCGGCCTCGGCGGGGTGCATCGCGAGTGGACCCGGTCGCAGGACGAGTCGGCGGATCTGCGGGTGCTGGCGCAGACCGGGATCGCCGTGGTGTGCGCGGGAGTGAAGTCGGTGCTGGACGTTCCGGCGACTCTTCAGCGGCTGGAGACGCTGGGCGTGGGGATCCTCGGATTCAGGACGGACCGGTTCCCCGGCTTCTATCTCACGTCCTCGGGAGAGCCGGTCGACTGGACGGTCGACTCCCCCGAGCAGGTGGCCGAGGTGATCCGGGTACGGGAGGCTCTCGGGCGGCCGGAGTCCGCGCTCATCGTCGCCAACCCGGTCGCCGAGTCGGATCAGCTCGATCCGGCCCTGCACGACCGCGTCCTCGCCGAAGCGCTGGACGAGTGCGCTGAACGGGGCATCGTGGGGCAGGCCGTGACGCCGTTTCTGCTGGACTTCCTGACGCGGCGGACCGAGGGCGCGTCACTGGAGGCCAATGTGGCGGCCGTCCGGGGGAATGTGCGGCTGGCCGCCCTGATCGCGGCGGCGCTCTGAGCGTGGGGCGCGGCTCCTTGAGCGCTGACCGGGCGGATGTGACGGACGAGACGGACGAGGCGCACGGTCCGCGGCACGGCGGCCGGCCGGAGAGCACTCCCCCGTCCCCCGTCCCCGCCCTTCTGGTCGTGGGCGACGTCGTGACCGACATCGTGGCCCGTCACTCCACGCCACTCGTCCATGGCACGGACACCACGGCCCGGATCCATGTCCTCCCCGGCGGCGCCGGCGCCAATGTGGCCTGCTGGGCCGCCCACCGGGGACAGCGGGACGTACGGCTCCTCGGCCGGGTCGGCCGGGAGGAGGCGGAGTGGCACGCGGACCGGCTGCGGGCCGCCGGGGTGCGTCCGCTGCTCGTACCGGACGACACCGCCCCGACCGCGACGGTCATCGCGCTCGTCGACGCGACCGCCGAACGGACGTTTCTCACCGACAGCGGCGCGGTGCTGCGCATCTCCCCCGCCGACTGGTCGCCGACGCTGCTCGACGGCGTGGGACATCTCCATCTCTCCGGCTATCTCCTCTTCTCCGAGACCAGCAGGCAACTGGCCTGGATGGCCCGGAAATCGGCGCGGGCACGCGGGGTGCCGGTGAGCGTGGACCCGGCCTCCGCGGGTTTCATCGCCCGGTGGGGTGCCGACCGGATGCTGGCCGCCCTCGACGGTGTGGACGTCCTCGTCCCGAACGCGGACGAAGCCAGTCTTCTCACCGGTCTGTCCGATCCGGCGGACGCCGCCGTGTCGCTGAGCCGCCGGGTTCCGCTGACCGTGGTCACCCTGGGCGCCGAAGGCGCGCTGGTGGCTCGGTCGGGCACGATCACGGCCCGTGTCCGGGCGCCCGCCGTCCGGGCCGTGGACTCCACGGGTGCGGGCGACGCTTTCGCCGGAGCCTTCCTCGCCGCCCGGCTGGCGGGCGCGGACGCCGTGACAGCGGCGGCCGAGGGGTGCCGGGCGGGAGCGGAGGCGGTGACTCTCATCGGCGGCCGGCCCGCGCGCCCGGCAGGCCCCCGGCCCACGTCTCCTTCCGCTCACCGCGGGGAAGGGCACGCTCAGCCCAGCCCGCCCCACGCCGGATGACGCGGATCGTCGGCTCGTACCACCACATCGGCGGCCTCACCGGGCCTCACCTCCTCCTCGTACCGCTGGAACGCGGGCAGCGTCCAGTGCGCGCCTGGCTCTGTACGCCGCCGCAGCGCCGCGGGCGACAGCCGCAGATGCACGGTCAGGTCGAACGGGAACCAGTGCCCTAGGAGGAACGGGCCGTGCAGCAACAGCACGCCTCCGGGAGGCAGCCCCGTCCTCCGGCTACGGGTCGCCCGGTCGGTCACGGGATCCCAGAGGTCGGGCAGCACCTGCCCGCTGCCTCCCGCCTCCAGGGGCCGGAAGACCTCACGCCACAGGGCGCCCGTGTCGAACCAGCCGCTGTAGTAGGTGTCGGGGTCCTCTCGCCCGTACTCGTACCGCAGCGACGCGGGGCGGAGGAATCCGCCGGTGCCGACGGTCAGTGCGCCGCGCCCGCGCAGCCGCAGCGCTTCCTCGACCCGCCCGGCGAACTCCCCGCCGCGAGCGGCAGGGGCCCCGTCCACCCCGATGCGCAGCCAGGGGCTGCCGTCTTCGGCCTCGGTCTCCATGACCTTGTCGGCGATGGCTTCGGTCAGCCGCTCCCAGGTGATCGCTTCGAGTCTCACCAGTCCATCATCCTGCGGGCGGGATCGTCGAGCCTTTGGCGACCAGTCGCCAATCACCGAACTGCGGATTCCCGGGTACGGAGCCGGCGGGCACCGGCGCGGCATCGGTGAAAGGCGCACGACGCCGGTGGAAACGGAGCGGGCCCGGGGGCGTAGCCGGCCCCCGAGCCCTGAGGTGCCGCCCATTCGGCACGCCGGCACGCTTGAGGACCCGAGTCAGTCGTCATGTCGTCGCGTCCTGCCTTTGGACCACCGCACATCGAGCTGTGCGGGCCGGACTTGAACCGGCATTTCGACGTCCGGGGGCTCGGGCCCGGTCGATCCGGCGATCGGCGGCGAATGCTGAATCTGGAGCAATAGTCTGAGTCTGAAGGCGGTCTGCCTCTGCCGAATTGGGCTACCGCGGCCCGTACTCGTAACGCCGCGGGGAGGATTCGAACCTCCACTGGAACCACCTGATCACGACAAGCCTCAGTTTCAGCTTGCGCTCCTCGCGCACCCCGACCGCGTTCCCGCGGCCGGGGAGTCTTTGAGACTACCCGCTAGCCGAACAGATAGCCGAACACCGCGTCGCCCACCCTCTGGTCGGTGACCTCGGCGCTATTGGCCTCCTCACGCGCGAACTTCACCGCCTGCTGCAGCTTCTCGACCCGCTCCAGCAGTTCGTTGACCCGCCGGGCCGGCAGCGCGCCGGAGAACTTCACCGTCGTCCAGTAACCGACCGGGATGTCCTCGTAGTAGACCTCGACCTGCGCCGGGTGCTTCTCGGTCGCCTCCGCCTTCACATGGTTGCGGGGGACCTTCTTCGTACGCAGCGTGCGGACGGAGTCCGTCTTCCAGGCGTCGGTCGACGGGTCCTGCGTCCATGACTCCGAGGCGTCCAGTACCGGAAGTCTGCGGACGAACGTGTTGATGTCCGTCAACTGCTTCTCGAGGAAGAGGAGATAGGACACCGGCACATCGCCGACCAGGACCCTTCCGTCCACGGAGACATCCGCTCGGGCGGTGCAGTTGGCCCAGTCCTTGGTGGCGGTCACATCGAAGAGCCTGGTCAGCGTCTTCGCCGTCTCCCGCAGGACGTCCTCGGCCTTGACCTGAACCCGGGTGGACTCGGGCGGCAACTGCTCGCCCTCCTCGTCCTTGGGCTGGTAGGTGCGGGAGATCCCGGCGAGCAACGCCGGCTTCTGGAGGCCGTGATGGGCCGCGGTCAGGTCCTGATGCGCCTTGGACTTGACGCCCTTCTCCACTGCGATGATCTGATTCAGCTTCGCCACGTGCTCAAACTATCAACGTCACCGCAACCCCTCGAACCAATATCCGGCGCCCTCGCGGCAGTGCGCCGGAGTCCCGACATCTCGACAAGTCCCTTGGGGAGTACGCACGATGGAGACAGCCGTCATCGCCGTCATCGGCACGTTGCTCGGTTCGGTGGTCACTCATGTCCTCCAGAGCCGGACGAGCGACCGTGCCGCCGCGTTCAGCCGTGCCGAACGACTCCGCCAGGAACGGATCGCCGCGTACAGCGCCTTCGCCGGAGCGCTCGTGGACTACCGGCGCGGCCAGAACGACCGCTGGTACCGCGCGCGGGAGGCCCCGGGCGGCGCGGCGGCCGAAGAGGCCCGTATCGATTCCTACCGACTGCGGTCCAGCGCCCATCAGGCGCTGATCCGGGTCCAGTTGGTGTGCGAAGACCCCAAGACCCTTGAACTCGCCGCCTCCGCTTTCGAAGTGACGAACTGTATGCACGAGGCAGCGGACGAGGACGATCGTTCACGGCGTTCGGAGCAGGCGCGCGAGACGCTGTCGGAGTTCATCGGGGCGGCGGCTCCCGGCGTTCACTGAGCCTCGGCCGGCCGCCGGTCGGCGGGCTGCCGGGGCCGCCGATTTCAGTAGCGCACCGGCAGGGAGACGAGCCCTCTCGCGCGCATCGACGGACGCCGGCGGAGTTCACCGTCCTCCGCGTCGAGTTCCAGGCGCGGAAACCGTTCGAGCAGCGCCGTCAGCGCGACCTCGGTCTCCAGGCGCGCCAGGGGCGCCCCGACGCAGTAGTGGATGCCGTGTCCGAGCGCGACATGGCCCGCGGTGTCACGGTCCAGATCAAGGAGGCCGGGGTCGGGGAAACGGCGGGGGTCGCGGTTGGCCGACGCCAGGGAGAGCAGCACGGTCTCCCCCTTGGGGACGGTCACCCCACCGATCGTCAGATCCTCGACGGGAAACCGGCGGATGGCCAGCAGCGCCGGACCGTCGTACCGGAAGAACTCCTCCACCGCCGCCCCGATACGGCCGAGATCGTTCCGCAGGGCGGCCAGTTGGCCGGGGTGGCGGAGCAGGGCGAGGGTCGCGTTGCCGATGAGCTGGACGGCGTTCTCGTATCCGGCGAACAGGATCAGAAAGGCCAGGGACATCAGTTCGTCCTCGCTGAGCCGGCCGGCCCCTTCCGGCCCCGGCTCCTCCCGGACGGCGATCAGCGCGGACAGCAGATCGTCGCCGGGCTCGGCCCGTTTGTGCGCGAGCAGCCCGGAGAAGAAGCCGACCACGGCCGCCATGGCTTCCTTCGTCCGGCCCGGCCGTGCGGGGTCCGGCGTCAGCAGCACGTCCGTCCACTCTCGGAAGTCACGGCGGGAGTGCGGAGGCACTCCGAGCAGTTCGCAGATCACGGTGATGGGCAGCGGGACGGCGTACGCGGCGACCAGATCCGCCCGGCCCTTCGGCGCCATGGCGTCCAGCAGTTCGTCGGCGATCCGGCGGATCGGCTCCCGCAGTTCCTCGATGCGCCGCGCGGTGAAGGCGCGGGACACCAGTCGTCGGATACGGGTGTGATCGGGCGGATCCATGTTCAGCAGATTGGCGTCCAGGGCGGGCGGCAGGCCCAGTCCCCGGTATCCGCCGGGCGTGGCGTGCCGCTTGTCGAGTGCGAGCCGTGGATCGGCGAGACCCTGCCGTACGTCCTCGTACCGGGTGACGAGCCAGACCGGCAGACCGTCCGGTCCGGCGATCCGGTGCACGGGAGCGGTCTCCCGGAGCCGCTCGTACACGGCGTACGGATCGGCCAGCAGTTCGCTCGTCGGATCTTCGGTGGTCATGGGCTCACCCTAGAGAGCCAGCCGGTCCAGCCGTTCAATGAGAAAAGTCAAGCGGTTATTTTACGCCGCGATCGGGCCGAACGGTGGAAAAGTTCTCTCCTATGACCGACCGCCCACTGCTCCTGCTCGACGTCGACGGACCGCTCAACCCGTTCGCCGCGCGTCTGCCCCGTCTTCGCGGCTATACGACCCACCGGCTGCGTCCTTCGGTCTGGCTGTCCCGACAGGTGCCCGGCTCGCGGCGGCACCGCCGCGGGCTGCGGGTCCGGCTCAACTCGTCGCACGGGAAACGGCTCACCGGACTGCCCTTCGAGCTGGCCTGGGCGAGTGCGTGGATGCATGAGGCGAACACGATGATCGCTCCCGGTGTGGGTCTGCCCGCCGATCTCCCGGTTGTCGAATGGCCGGAAGTGTTCACCGCCGATCCCGACGGTCTCTGCTGGAAGACCCGTCCGATACTGGAGTGGGCGGCGGGCCGCCCGTTCGCCTGGGTGGACGACATGCTGAGCCCACGCGATATGGCGCATGTGGCGGAACACCATGACGCTCCGGCGCTGTTGCTGCCGATACATCCGAAGCGGGGCCTGCGGGACGCGGACTTCGCGCGGCTTCGGCAGTGGGCCGACACTCTCTGAGTACTGCCGCTACCTGCCCAGCAGGGTCGTGAGCGCTCCGACGGGGTCCGTGTCCGGGGTGCCTCTGGGCCACCAGTCCTCACGGGCCGTCTCCGACTCGTATCCGTACCAGAGGCCGTCGCGGCCGAGCCGGAGCTGGAGCGAGTCGGTGGACAGCCGATTGCGCCAGGGGCGGAAGTGCGGGAAATCGGCTGCCGCCAGGCTGGGCCCGGCCCGGTCGAAGGGACCGGCGGGCGGGTCCCAGGGCTCCTCCAGTACGTCGAGGGCCGGCCGGCCTCCCTGGCGCCAGGCGGCCACCGCTCGGGCGAGATCGGTGGTGGTGCGATCGGTGGCGGCGGCCAGATCGCGGTACAGGGCGCGGGTGGAGGCGGTGAGCCCGGAGCCGGGGTGGGCGGCGGCCAGGCGGACCGCGTCCTGCCAGGTGGTGAGTTGCGCGGTGGGATCGGCGCCGGTGGTGAGCAGAGCGTGTGCGCGGGCGGCCGCCTCGGAGGCGAGCAGGTCCAGGGCTATCGGGTCGGGCGCGCCCGCTGCCTGCGGATAGGCCGGCGGTCGGCCGGGATGCGCAGGTGTGGGGAACGGCGGTGGGAGAACGGGCAGTCCACGGGGGATCAGGGCGATGTGCGCCGGGACGGTCGGCGGCTCCGCGGCGGTGCCGGCGGCACTGCGCTCGGCCGCCGACCGGGTGGCGTTGCGGTGCGAGAGTGCGGCCAGGATGTCCCGCTCCCCCATGCCGCGCATGAGGAACAGAACGAACGGGTCCTCGTCCAGCAGGCGCGCGGTCTGGTAGCAGAGCGCGGCGGCGTGCTTGCAAGGGAAGCCGTCGTCCGGGCAAGAGCAGTCGGGGATCAGATCGCCGGGTGTCGGCAGCAGATCGGCCGCGGTCGCGAGCGCCTCGGGCACGTCCTTGTCGAGCAGGGCCGCGATGTGGTCGGGGCGGGAGGCCGCGGCGGCCAGAAAGTCGTCCCAGTCCTCGTCGGTCAGTGTCCGGAGCCGGATCTCCGTGCGGTACGGGCGCGGTCTGCCGCCGTGGACGTACGCCATGACCCGGCCGGGCGTGACCGTGATCGCGTCGACGTGGCCACGGCTCGCGTACGCCCGGCCGCGGCCCAGTCTGGCGGGGTCGAGGGCCACGTCCTCCAGGGCCTCCACCCAGGCGTTCCCCCACCAGCTGGAGGCGAACGCCTCGCCCGTCCGGGGCTCCAGCGCGGGGAAGGTCCTGCGGAGGTCCCCGTGGCCGTGCCGCGCGGACAGCGGCCCGGCACGACGGCCACGGGAACCGGAACCGGTGCGGCGGCCGGGGGGCACGGTCATTCGGACCTCCGCAGGGAGACGAGATCGGCCAGCTCACGGTCGGTCAGTTCGGTCAGCGCGGTCTCCCCGGATCCGAGGACCGCGTCCGCCAGCGCCTTCTTGGCCGCGAGCATCTCGGAGATGCGGTCCTCGACCGTGCCCTCCGTGATCAGCCGGTGGACCTGTACGTGCCGGGTCTGTCCGATGCGGTACGCCCGGTCCGTCGCCTGTTCCTCGACCGCGGGGTTCCACCAGCGGTCGAAGTGGATGACATGGCCCGCGCGGGTGAGGTTGAGCCCGGTGCCGGCGGCTTTGAGGGACAGGATGAACACGGGTGTCTCGCCGGACTGGAAGCGGTCGACCATGCGCTCCCGTTCCGCCACGGCCGTTCCCCCGTGGAGCAGTTGGGACGGGATCCCCCGTGAGCCGAGGTGATCCGTCAGGAGCCTCGCCATGGAGACGTACTGGGTGAAGATCAGGACCGATCCGTCCTCGGCGAGGATCGTCTCCAGCAGTTCGTCGAGGAGGGCGAGCTTCCCGGAACGCCCGGCCAGCCGGACCGCTCCTCCCGTGGCAGCCGCGGTCGCGGATCCCGCTCCGGCCCTCGCGGTACGGGAGGACGCGCCGCCGCTCCGGCCGCCGTGCTCCTTAAGGAACTGGGCAGGGTGGTTGCAGATCTGCTTGAGGTCCGTGAGGAGCTTCATCACCAGGCCCCGGCGGGCGATGCCCTCGGCGCCTTCGATGGCCGCCATCGTCTCCCGTACGACGGCCTCGTACAGCGACGCCTGCTCGCGGGTGAGCGCGACGGGATGGTCGGATTCCGTCTTGGGCGGCAGTTCGGGAGCGATGCCCGGATCGGACTTCTTGCGACGCAGCAGGAAGGGCCGGACGAGGCGGGACAGCCGCTCCACCGCGCCGTCGTCCTCTCCCAGTTCCACGAGCCGGGCGTGGCGGGAGCGGAACGCCTTCAGCGGTCCGAGGAGTCCGGGGGTCGTCCAGTCCAGCAGGGCCCACAGTTCGGAGAGGTTGTTCTCTACGGGGGTGCCGGTCAGCGCGACGCGGGCGGGGGCCGGGATGGTACGCAGGGCCTTGGCGGTCGCGGAGAACGGGTTCTTCACGTGCTGTGCCTCATCGGCGACGACCATGCCCCAGGTGTGCCCTGCCAGGCGCTCCGCGCTGGTGCGCATGGTGCCGTACGTGGTGAGCACGAAGCCGCCCTCGGCCGTGGGCAGGGTCCGGTCGGCGCCGTGGAAGCGGCGGACCGGCACTCCGGGGGCGAAGCGGGTGATCTCCCGCTGCCAGTTGCCGAGGAGCGAGGCCGGGCAGACCACCAGGGTCGGGGCGGGGCGGTCGCGGTGCAGATGGAGCGCGATCACCGTGACCGTCTTCCCGAGGCCCATGTCGTCGGCGAGACAGCCGCCGAGTCCGAGCGAGGTCATCAGGTCCAGCCAGGCCAGACCGCGCAGTTGGTACTCCCGCAGCGTTGCGGTGAGACCCTGCGGCGGTGCGATGGCGGCGGCCCCCGCGGTGAGCCGGTCGCGCAGCGCCGCGAGCGCGCCCGTCGGCACGGCCTCCACCGTCTCGCCGTCGACCTCGGCGGTGCCCGTCAGCGCCACCGCCAGGGCGTCGACCGGCTGGAGCAGACCCAACTCCCGCTTGCGGGCCTTGCGTACGACATCGGGGTCGAGGACCACCCACCGGTCCCGCAGCCGCACGATCGGGCGGTGCGACTCGGCCAGCGCGTCCATCTCCGTCTCGGTGAGCGGATCGCCGTCGAGCGCCAGTTGCCAGTTGAACTTCAGCAGGGCCTCGCTGTCGAAGAACGGGGTGCCGTCCGTCGCCGAACCGGGAGCCGGCCGTACGACAGCGGTGGCCGAGAGCGTACGCGCGAGCTCCTTCGGCCAGTGCACGGCGACTCCGGCGGCGGCCAGCCGTGCCGCTCCCGGCCCCAGCAGCTCGTACAACTCGCCCTCGGTGAGCGGCAGCACATCGGGGACGTCCCGTTCCAGCAGTCCGGCGAGCGGCGGCCAGACCCGCGCGGCCCGGCGCAGGGCGAGCACCGCGTCGATCTTGGCCCGCGGTCCGAAGTGCTCGCCGCCGTCGTCGGCCCACAGCCGGGCGGCGTCGACGACGAGTGTCGGATCGGCGAGGCTGTGCACCTGGACGAGGGCGGCGCCCGCCGTGCGGCCGTGCCGGTCGTCGTCGCCATGCCCGTCGTCGATGTCCCCGATGTCGGCGGTGTCGAAGAGCCGGGAAGCGGACAGGTCGAGCCGGAGGGAGATCCGGACCCCCGCGTCCATGCCCGCCGCCGCCTCCGCCGCCCACTCGCGCGCGCCGGGCAGGTGCTGGGCCGTGGCCGCCGCGAACGGCGCACCCACGGCGAAGGCCGCGGCGGGCGTACGGGGCAGGGTGTCGGCGACCGCGTCGAAGAAGGCCCGCACCAGGAACTCCGGATCGGGCAGCCGGAGTGGGCGCGGACCGGGTACGGGCGTGGCGTACGCCTCGTACGGCATGGCTGCGGCGATGGTCCTGAGCTGGGCGATGTCGGCGGCGTCCAGCGGGCCCGCGCGCCAGGCGTCGTGATCTGCCGTGGTCAGCCCCGGCAGCAGTCTGCCGCGCGCCACCAGATGCAGCGCGTGCAGCGCGGCGGCGCCCCAGCAGGCCGCGGCGGGGTGCGCGGCCGGATGGCTACGGGCACGGGCCAGCAGTGGCACGGCGTCGGTGACGGACAGCAGCACGGCGCGGACGGTACGGCTGTGGAGCGCCGGCGCTTCGGGCCGGCCCGCGTCCGGCGCGGGCTCCTGGACGGTCCGGCGAACGACGGTAATCTCGCCGGTCGCGCCCGCTTCGTACGGCGGGTCGCCTTCCGGGGCCCAGAAGGCGACCCTTCCCTCCCGAGGCAGCGGCGCGGGAAGGAAGACGGCGGCGAAGGAGTGCAGTGGGCGTGTCGTGCCGGACGTCATGGGTCACCTCCCGCCGTCGTCGGTCGTGTGTCATGCACCGAAGTGCTGGGATCTACGACCTTACGGGTGGGGTCTGACAGTGACGTCCGCCGACAGTCGGAACGGGTGTGATCAGGGCGTTCCGGAACCGGGCTGTCCCGGATCCGCCGCTGTGCGGACCGCCGCGGGCAGCGATGGTGCCTACAGAGTCCGGTCGGGGTTCGCTATCGGCTCCATGATCGGCTCGGCCGCCGCTTCCGGTGCTGATGCAGGTGCGGGTTCAGGTGCCAGTTCCAGGGCCGGTTCCGGTTCGGGTCCCGGCGCGGGCTCGGCCGCGGCTTCCGTCCGTGGACCGGGTTCGCCATGGGGTCCGGTCTCGGCAGAGGCGTCCGGTGGCAGCGCCGGCTCCTCCTCCGGTCGCGCTTGCGAACCCGGAGTGAGCGTGGCCGTCGCCTGTACCGGATCGGCGACCTTGTGCGGCGGGGGCGGGGGGTGTGGCGGCCCCTGCTGAGCACGCTCCAGGAAGCGGAGCAGTTCCACCGGGAAGGGGAGCACGAGCGTGGAGTTCTTCTCCGCCGCCACGGCGACCACGGTCTGCAAGAGCCTCAGCTGCAGCGCCGCCGGTTCCTTCGACATCTCACCGGCGGCCTGGGCCAGCTTCTTGGACGCCTGGAGCTCCGCGTCGGCGTTGATCACACGGGCCCGCCGTTCCCGGTCCGCCTCGGCCTGCCGCGCCATCGAGCGCTTCATGGCCTCGGGCAGCGACACATCCTTGATCTCCACCCGGTCGATCTGCACACCCCATCCGATCGCCGGGCTGTCGATCATCAGTTCCAGGCCCTGGTTGAGTTTCTCGCGGTTGGAGAGCAGATCGTCGAGGTCGCTCTTTCCGATGATCGATCGCAGCGACGTCTGTGCCATCTGTGAGACCGCGAAACGGTAGTCCTCGACCTCGATGATCGCGTTGGCCGCCTCGATCACCCGGAAGTAGACGACCGCGTCGACGCGGACGGTCACATTGTCCCTGGTGATGCCCTCCTGGGCGGGGACCGGCATCGTCACGATCTGCATATTGACCTTGTGGAGCCGGTCCACCATCGGGACGATCATGGTGAATCCCGGACCGCGGATACCTCCCCGCAGCCGGCCGAGCCGAAGCACCACACCCCGCTCGTACTGCTTGACCACCTTGGCCGCAGCCATCGAGTACACCGCGATACCTGACGCGGCCGCGATACCCGCGACCACCAGCTCCTCGACCATCGGGGCACCCCCTTCTGACGAGCTGAACGCCCTATACCACGGTATGCCCGCGGTGCCCCGGGGGGCGAGCCCCCGTACAGGGTCAGCCGCCTTGCCGTATGCGCCTTGGGAGGCGGTCAGAGTGCGAACCAGCCGTGTCCGCAGTACCAGTGACGGCCCGCCCGCAGATGGTCGCCGATCGCGCGCTCCAGCGCGGTGCGCCGGGGCAACCCCTGCGGAGGCAGCCGCGGATCGCCGAACACGAAGCCGACGGGATCGCCGTCCTCGGCGTCTTTCCGCTCGTGGGAGAGCCGGAAACGGTCCTGGAAGCGGCGGATGTTGGAGTCCTCCGGCAGATACTCGGCGAGCTGCGGATCGAGCAGCCAGGAATGGCAGGAGGCGACCCGATAGGTCTCCTCGGGGTAGCAGCGGGCGAAGAACTCCCCGGCCAGGCCAAGGGAGCGGTCGCAGGCGGCTGGAGTGAGCGAACCCAGGAAGTCGGGGATGTGCAGCCCCAGCACCGGGTCTCCGGGACCCAGCGGCAGCCCCGCCTCCCGTACGGCGGCTCCCGTGCGAGCGCCGAGCCGGTCACGCGCGAACTGCAGCCGTCCCAGCTGGTACAGCTCACCGCGGAAGTGCAGTCCGAGCCAGCCCGGAATCAGCAACCCGCCGTTTCCGTGCCTCCGACGGTGAACAGCGATCTGCCTGCCGAGGTCGGCGAGCGTCCGGCGGGAGACGGCATCCGGTACGGAACGCTCGCGGTGGTGGGCCCGGATGTACGGAAGGACGGCGACGAACACGTACACCGGGAAGTAGCGGGCGACCGCGCTCCGGTCCGGTGAGCGCCGGGGCCCCTGTGAACCCACGTCGTCGTCCGAGAGGGACGGCGGCCCGCCCCCGCCGCCGATGCGGCCCATGTCCTCGGTCAGGTTCCGGACGCCCGTCTCCAGGAGTCGGCGCAGTCCCGGATCCGTGGTCATCCGGCCGCGCAGGGTGAGTAACTCCCTGATGTCCTCGTGCGGTACCGCGAGATCCAGCAGTGCTTCCGCCAGCACATCGCTTTCGGGCAATTCCACCAGCGTGCCAGTCACCAGGGCTCCCCCTCGGATTCACATCTCAAGGCCGGTCGCGTCTCAAGGCCGGTCGCCCGGACACCGCGTCGCGGATCGGCGCTCTGTGCCCACGACGGACGCGCACAGCTCCCGCGGAGGGCACCAGTCCTCCAGAGTACGGACACAGGTGCATCCTGGAGTTGGAGATGTGATGCTCATGCGCACCGGGAGTGAGCCGATAACCGCACGCAGTCCGCTGCGGATGCGGTTCTGGCTGAGTGTCTGGGGGCTGATCTGGACCGCGGGAGGCACGGCGATCTTCGCTCTCGCGTCTCATCCCGGCTGGGCGGCGCTCTGCGGGGTGCTGCTGCTGATCGTCCTGACGGACATGGCCTTCGTCGTCCGTCATATGCGCCAGGGGCCGCACTACCAGCCAGGCCGTGACATCCCCCCGTACGAACCCGTCCACGACGAGCGGACTCCGCCGCCCGGTCCACGCGACCGGTCCCGGTCCCCTGGAACACCGCATCAGGACGAGTAGTGCTCGGCGGGCGGCGAACCGAAGGCCGGGGTGCGCCGTGGGGTGGCGCTTCGTGCGCCGTGGATGGCGCGCCCGTGTCGGGCCGTCATGCCTCCGTGTCGAAGCGGGCCGCCTTCAGATACTCCGGGTTGGGGTCGAGAGCGGCGGCCAGCCTGAAGTGGCGCTTGGCCTGCTCGGGACGGCCCGCGCGCTCGTACGTACGGGCCAGGGCGAAGTGCGCGAACGCGTTGTCCGGTTCGCGCTCAAGAACCAGTTCGAATTCGAGTTCGGCCGGGCGCAATTGGGCCGCCGCGAAGAAGGCCCGCGCACGCAGCAGGCGGGCCGCCGTGTTCTCCGGATGGGCGGCTATGACCGAGTCCAGCAGCTTGACGGCGCCACGGGGATCCCGTGCGGCGAGCAGTCGCTCGGCGGCACGGTAGTCGATCACGTGCGTCTGAGGGTCGCTTGGGGGCACAGTCGCATCCTTCCCATCACCCACGATTCCAACACGGGTCCCGGCAGCGGTATTCCGGGCGGGTCACGGAACCGGAAGTCCGGAATCCAGGAGAACCGGGGTTCAGGATCCCGGAGCCACGCCCCAGACCACAAGGCCCAGCCCGACGGCCGTCAGCAGCAGGCCCACCGTCACGAATGCCTTGTCCACACCGGTCCGCTCATGGCCGTCGACCACCACGTCACGCGGATCCCCCGGATCGTACGAGACCCGAACACTGCTGCCCACGGCCAGTCGCGGCGCCGGGGACACGATCTCCATGACGCGGCCGTCCCGCGTCTCGTACTCCAGCAGAACTCGGTCCGCGCCGGGCGGCGGAGGTTTCACCAGGGCGACGGCCAGGTGGCCCGCGTCCTTGATGCGGCTGGTCTGCCGCAGGCCGTGGACGCCGGCGAGCACCGCGACCAGCCCGCCCAGGACGGTGAAGGCGGCGAAGACGGTCTGCATCACGCCGATGTTAGTGCCGCTCCGGCCCGCGAAACCGTCGCTTGACGGATGCCTGACGGCGTAGCCCTCACGGTGGCCCCAGGGTGTCCGACGCGAGCCCTCAGGCTGCGGCCACGCGCCGTGTCAGCTCTGCCCACACCGCGCGGACCTGGGGTTCCAGTTCGTCCAGCGGTCCGTCGTTGTCGATGATCAGATCGGCGATCGCGCGCCGCTGTTCGCGCGTGGCCTGGGCCGCCATCCGGGCTCGGGCCTCGGACTCGGACATGTTGCGCAGCCGGACCAGCCGGTCGAGCTGGGTCTCGGGTGTCGCGTCCACGACGACGACGAGGTCGTACAGCCCGGCGAGGTTGTTCTCGGTCAGCAGCGGCACATCGTGGACCACGACCGAGTCCGCTCCGGCCGAGTCCGCCAGTTCACGCGAGCGCGCCCTGACCAGTGGATGCACGATCGCGTTGAGGACCGCCAGCCGGTCCGGGGCGGCGAAGACGATCGAGCCGAGTCTCGGCCGGTCCAGCGTTCCGTCCTCGGCGAGGATCCCGGGGCCGAACGCCTCCACGACGGCCGCGAGCCCCGGTGTACCGGGCTCGACGACCTCGCGGGCGATCTTGTCGGCGTCGACGAGCACCGCCCCGTACGACTCCAGCAGCCGGGAGACTTCGCTCTTGCCGGCGCCGATCCCGCCGGTCAGACCTACAGACAGCATGAGCGGCAGCTTAGCTCCCGGCTTTTGTGACACCGGCCGCAGGGCCCGCGACCTCAGTTGTCGCCTTCCCGCTCGGCGAGGAAGCGCTCGAATTCCCGGCCGATCTCGTCGGCCGAGGGCAGGTCCACGGGTTCCGCGACGAGACTGCCCCGGGTCTCGACACCCGCCACGGCGTCGTACTGGTGCTCAAGTCCCTGCACCAGCGCGACCAGTTCCTCGTCGCCTTCGCCGATCTGTCGTTCGATCTCGTTCTGTGTGCGGTGCGCCTCCGTGCGCAGCGCGTGTGCCACGGCGGGCAGCACCAGTCCGGTCGCGGCGGTGATCGCCTCCAGGGCGGTCAGCGCGGCGTCCGGGTAGGAGGAGCGGGCGACGTAGTGCGGTACGTGCGCGGCGACGCCCAGGACGTCGTGGCCCGCCTCCATGAGGCGGTACTCGACCAGTGATTCCGCGCTCCCCGGCACCTGAGCCTCATCGAAGGGGCTGCGGTGGCCCGGCATGAGGTCCGTGCGGTTGCCGTGCGGGGTGAGACCGACCGGGCGGGTGTGCGGGACGCCCATGGGGATGCCGTGGAAGTTGACCGAGAGACGCACTCCGAGGCGCTCGACGATCTGTCGTACCGCCGCGGAGAAGCGCTCCCACTCCACGTCCGGCTCGGGGCCCGACAGCAGGAGGAACGGCGCGCCGGTGGCGTCCTGGACGAAACGGACCTCGATGACCGGGGTGTCGTATGCCGACCAGCGGTCGCGCTTGAAAGTGAGAAGCGGGCGACGGGCCCGGTAGTCCACCAGCCGGTCGTGGTCGAAGCGGGCCACCACCTGGTGCGGCAGCGTGGAGAGCAGGTTGTCGACGAGTTGTTCGCCGGTCTCACCGGCGTCGATGTATCCGTCGAAGTGGTACAGCATGACGAGTCCCGCCGACTCCTGCGCGAGCGCCACATCCACTACGGCGAGGCCCTTCGGCTCCCATTCGTACAAACCCTGTGGATCAAGCACGATTACCGTTCCTCCTCGTGTCTTCAGGAGACAACACGAGGTCACGCAGGGGCATTCCCCTCACACGGAACGAACACGGCCGAGGTCTGCACGTCTGCTGGCGCTTCCCCGGACCCGAGGTATGCGGCAGGGGACCGGGGCACGCGGCAAGGCCCGCCTCCCAAGGGGAGGCGGGCCTTGCTTCAGCTGTGGTCAGCCGGTCAGAGCGTCAGCTCTGGCCGCCGGCCAGCTTCTCGCGGAGGGCGGCCAGCGCCTCGTCCGAAGCCAGGGCGCCGGAGTTGTCGTCCGACTCCGAGGAGTACGAACCGCCGGTCGGCGCGGCGGCCGGAGCGGCGGCGCCACCCTCGGCAGCGGCGGCCTCGTCGGCCTCGCGGGACTTGATGACCTGAGCCTGGTGCTGCTCGAAGCGCTGCTGCGCCTCGGCGTACTGGGTCTCCCACGCCTCGCGCTGGGTCTCGAAGCCCGGCAGCCAGTCGTTGGTCTCCGGGTCGAAGCCCTCGGGGTAGATGTAGTTCCCCTGGTCGTCGTAGGACGCGGCCATGCCGTACAGCGTCGGGTCGAACTCCACCGAGGCCGGGTCGGCGCCGAAGGACTCGTTCGCCTGCTTCAGCGAGAGGCTGATGCGACGGCGCTCCAGGTCGATGTCGATGACCTTGACGAAGATCTCGTCGTTGACCTGGACGACCTGCTCCGGGATCTCCACGTGGCGCTCGGCCAGCTCGGAGATGTGGACCAGGCCCTCGATGCCCTCGTCGACGCGGACGAACGCACCGAACGGCACCAGCTTGGTGACCTTGCCGGGAACGACCTGGCCGATCTGGTGCGTACGGGCGAACTGCTGCCACGGGTCTTCCTGGGTCGCCTTCAGCGACAGGGAGACGCGCTCGCGGTCCATGTCGACGTCGAGAACCTCGACGGTGACCTCCTGGCCGACCTCGACCACCTCGGACGGGTGGTCGATGTGCTTCCAGGACAGCTCCGAGACGTGGACCAGACCGTCGACGCCGCCCAGGTCCACGAAGGCACCGAAGTTGACGATCGAGGACACCACACCGGACCGCACCTGGCCCTTCTGGAGGGTGGTGAGGAAGGTCTGGCGGACCTCGGACTGGGTCTGCTCCAGCCAGGCACGGCGGGACAGAACCACGTTGTTGCGGTTCTTGTCCAGCTCGATGATCTTCGCCTCGAGCTCCTTGCCCACATAGGGCTGGAGGTCGCGGACACGGCGCATCTCGACGAGAGAGGCCGGGAGGAAGCCACGAAGACCGATGTCGAGGATGAGGCCGCCCTTGACGACCTCGATGACGGTACCGGTGACGATCCCGTCTTCTTCCTTGATCTTCTCGATGGTGCCCCAGGCGCGCTCGTACTGGGCGCGCTTCTTCGAGAGGATCAGGCGGCCTTCCTTGTCCTCCTTCTGGAGAACAAGGGCTTCGATCTCGTCGCCGACCTTGACGACCTCGTTCGGGTCGACGTCGTGCTTGATCGAGAGCTCACGGCTCGGGATGACACCTTCGGTCTTGTAACCGATGTCGAGCAGGACCTCGTCCCGGTCGACCTTCACGATGACGCCGTCGACGATGTCGCCGTCGTTGAAGTACTTGATCGTCTCGTCGATCGCGGCGAGGAAGGCTTCCTCGTTACCGATGTCGTTGACCGCTACCTGCGGAGTGGCGGTGGTCTCGGTGCTGCTCGTCATGTGGGAAAGGGCTCCGGTGCGGACATTGAAGTCGTAGGTACTGCTACGCCGTGAACCCGTATCGCAGCTGCAAGAAGCCGGACAGCCTAGGAAGCGCCATTCCAGACGACGCTTCCGGAGCGTGGAGCTTCCGGAACCGACTGCGCCTGGAGGCGCCTCGTGAACCGAGGGGACATACATACAGATGCGAGCGCGACCTGCTCTGTCTGAGGCGCGCAGGCCCGCAGCGCAACTTGTAGCATACGGGGGCAGCCCGAGACGGTCAATGCGCGAAGGCGCACACCCAGGGGCGGATCGCCCCAATCCCGGCACACTTAAGGTTTGCGGAGGCCACCATGGCCGCCGGTGGCCGCCCTGAACGCAAACTACAACGACGGTGGAGATGAGCCAACACTTCGAGGGCACGAGCGCGGACGCAGACCCGCAGCCCGAACCGGAAGCCACCCGCCGTGACGCGGACGACGCGGAGAGCAGCCGGGCGAGTCGCGGATGGTGGGACCGGAACGCCGACGAATACCAGAGGGAACACGGCGCGTTCCTCGGCGACGACCGCTTCGTCTGGGGACCGGAAGGGCTCGACGAGGCCGACGCGGAGTTGCTCGGCCCCGCCGGGTCCCTGAAGGGGCTGCACGTCCTGGAGATCGGCGCGGGCGCCGCCCAGTGCTCCCGCTGGCTGGCCGCGCAGGGAGCGCACGCGGTGGCGCTCGACCTCTCCCACAGGCAGCTCCAGCACTCCCTGCGGATCGGCGACGGCCTCCCGCTGGTGGAGGCGGACGCGACGGCCCTGCCGTTCAGGGACGAGTCCTTCGACCTCGCCTGTTCCGCGTACGGGGCAGTCCCCTTCGTCGCGGACCCGGTCAAGGTGTTCTCCGAGGTGCGCCGGGTGCTGCGGCCGGGCGGGCGGTGGGTCTTCTCCGTCACGCATCCCATCCGCTGGGCCTTCCCGGACGAGCCGGGGCCCGAGGGCCTGAGCGTGTCCGGCTCCTACTTCGACCGCACGCCGTATGTCGAGCAGGACGAGACCGGACGCGCGGTGTACGTGGAACACCACCGGACGATCGGCGACCGGGTACGGGACGTGGTGGCGGGCGGCTTCCGGCTGGTGGATCTCGTCGAGCCCGAGTGGCCCGCGTGGAACAGCCAGGAGTGGGGCGGCTGGTCTCCGCTGCGGGGGAACCTGATTCCGGGAACGGCGATCTTCGTATGCGTACGGGATTGATCGTGTACATGCGGGGGCGACGGCGGTACGGGGCGGTGAGGGGCCGCGTGTCCCGCGGTCGTGGGGTGCGCGCCGTCCGGGCGACGGGTGCGGACCTCGTGGCCCCGCGCTGATCCGTTGTCCCCTGCGGTCCTGTGCGGGGGCGTTCGTGTCTCGCGCGAGGGGTCCCGCCCGGCCCTGTGACCTCGATTGTCATATGAACCGCTGACCTCATCGGCGCTGTGGACAACCCGGTTCACGGCTCGCGGAGACGGACGAGACTAAACGCATGATCCGAACCGACGCACTCGACCGTCTTCCCGTACGCCACGCCGTGCCCGAGCTGCTGGCCGCGCTCGATGAGCGCGGCGCCGCGGTGTTGTACGCCCCGCCGGGCACGGGCAAGACGACGTCCGTGCCCCTGGCGCTGGCCGGCTTGACCGGTGCGGGCCCGCCTCGGCGGATCCTGGTCGCGGAGCCGCGCAGGATGGCGGTGCGGGCCGCCGCGCGCCGGATGGCGTGGCTTCTCGGCCAGGAGGTCGGGAGCACCATCGGGTACACGGTCCGGGGCGAGAGACGGACCGGACCGGCCACCGTGGTGGAGGTGGTCACGACCGGGGTGCTGCTGCAGCGCCTCCAGCGGGACCCGGAACTCGGGGGCGTGGATGCGGTGCTGCTCGACGAGTGTCATGAGCGCCATCTCGACGCGGACACCGCGATGGCGTTCCTCGTGGACGTAAGGGCGACCCTGCGGCCGGAGCTGAAGCTGATCGCCGCCTCGGCGACGGGCGAAGCGGAGGCATGGGCCCGACTGCTGACGGCGCTGGACGGCACAGGGCCCGCGCCGGTGGTCCGGAGCCAGGGCGAGGGACACGGCTGTCGCATCCATTTCGCGCCGCCGCCCGCCGGGATCCGCCCGGCACATGGGACATGGGTGGATCCGGCTCTGCTGCGGCATGTGGCCGCGACCGTGCGCCTCGCGCTCGCGCGGCACGAGGGCGACGTCCTCTGCTTCCTGCCGGGCACGGGCGAGATCGCGCGGACGGCGAAAATGCTGGAAGGACAGGAAGGAGTGGACGCCGAGGTCCTCCAGCTGCACGGACGCGCGTCCGCGGCGGTGCAGGACGCGGTGCTCCGGGGTGGCGGCGGCCGGCGGCGGGTGGTGCTGTCCACCTCGGTCGCGGAGTCCAGTCTGACCGTGCCCGGAGTTCGGATCGTGGTCGATTCGGGGCTGGCGCGCGAGCCTCGCATGGACCACGCTCGCGGACTCGGATCGCTCGCGACCGTTCCGGTGTCCTCCGCGGGGGCGACCCAGCGCGCGGGGCGGGCGGGGCGAGAGGCGCGGGGCACGGTGTACCGCTGCTGGGCGGAGGCCGACGACCGGCGGCGGCCGGGCTTCCCGTCACCCGAGATCAAGACCGCGGACCTGGCGTCGTTCGCCCTGCGGGTGTCGTGCTGGGGAGACCCGTCAGCGGCGAGCCTGGCTCTGCTGGACGCACCGCCCACCGGAGCCATGGCCGCGGCCCGGTCGGTGCTGACCGCCATCGGCGCGGTGCACGCGGACGGCCGGGCCACGGACCGGGGCGTCCGCCTGTCCCGTCTCGGCGTACATCCCCGTCTCGCCCGCGCCCTCGTCGACGGTGCCGCCGAGGTCGGCGCACGCCGGGCTGCCGAGGTGGTCGCCCTGCTGAGCGAGGAGCCCCCGCGCGAGTACGGCGACGATCTGGCCGCGGCCTGGCGGACGGCCCGCCGCGGTGGGGACGGATACGCGGCGCGATGGCGTGCGGAGGCACGCCGGCTGGCCTCGTCGCTGCCTTCCGCACCGCCCGCCTCGGCGGCGCACGGGAGCGGTGACGCCCGTCCCGGCTCCCGCCCCACGGATGTCGGCGCCGGTGGCGGCGGTGCGGGCACCGCATCCGGTTCGGCGCGGGGTGCCGGCCTCGGTTCCGGTGCGGATAAGGCTCCCGTCGTCGGGAAGGGCGGCACGGGAGGCTCACCCGCTCCCGGCGGGCTCGGCGACGACGACGCCGCCGGTCTGATCACCGCGCTCGCGTTTCCCGAGAGAGTGGCCGGAGCGCGCGGGGAGGGCTCGTTCCTGATGGCCTCCGGGACCAGGGCCGAGGCAGCGGCCGGATCCGGGCTCCGCGGCGCCGCGTGGTTGGCCGTCGCCGTCGCGGACCGGCCCCTGTCGGCGGCGTCCGCACGGGTGCGGCTGGCCGCCGTCGTCGACGAGGGCATCGCGTGCACGGCCGCCGCGCATCTCCTCGGCTCGGGTGAGGAGGTCCACTGGGAGGACGGCGACGTCGTGGCACGGGATGTGCGGCGTCTGGGGGCCGTCGAGCTGGCCGCACGGCGCCTCCTGAATCCTGATCCCGCCCTGGTGCGCCAGGCCCTCCTCGACGGGCTGCGGCGCGAGGGGCTGGGTCTGCTGCGCTGGACACGCGACGCCGAGGCGTTGCGGCAGCGGCTGGCCTTTCTCCACCGGGAGGTGGGCGAGCCATGGCCCGATGTGTCGGACGCGGGGCTGCTCGACCATGCCGGCGGATGGCTGGAGCCTGAGCTGTCGCTGGCCCGGCGCAGGGCCGATCTCGGCCGGATCGAGGCGGGCCGGGCTCTGCAGCGGCTGCTGCCATGGGCGAGCGGGGAGGGTGCCCGGCTGGACGAACTGGCGCCGGAGCGCATCGAAGTACCGAGCGGCTCACGCATACGGGTCGAGTACGGCGGGGACCGGCCCGTGCTGGCGGTGAAACTCCAGGAACTGTTCGGGCTGCGGGACACACCCACGGTCGCGGGGGTGCCGGTACTGGTACATCTGCTGTCCCCAGCGGGCAGACCGGCAGCCGTGACCGCCGATCTGAGTTCGTTCTGGAGGGACGGCTATCGATCCGTACGGGCCGAGCTGCGCGGACGGTACCCCAAACACCCCTGGCCCGAGGACCCTTCGACCGCGGAACCGACCCGTCACACCAAGGCCCGGCTCGACAGGAAGTCTCAGCGGGGGGCGTGAGGGCGGGCAGGGTCGGGCGAGGAGTCGGGTGCGTTCCGTCGGGAACGGGAACCGGGTACCGGATGCCTCGGCGCGGGACTGCGGCGGAACGCCGCTGAAGCGGGGCCTGGCAGAAGGCTCGCGGGAGTTCGCGCGGGGAAAGGGAAGGCGGGCGGCGTCGGCTCCTCCAGCGTCGGCGTGGGGCCGTGGGGCTGTGGGGCTGTGGGGCTGTGGGGCTGTGGGGCTGTGGGACCGAGCACTCGATCCCGGCCGGGTCTGGCCCCGCCGTCGGGCTGCGCCGATACCGGTCGCGGTCAGGACAAGGGTGAGAGTGGCGGCCAGCCCTATGGCCGCAGCGGCGAGGGCGGGCGGGTTCGGTCTCTCAGGGCTTGGCTCCTGGTGAATCTGATACAGCATCAGGTCAGTTCGTGCCGTGGCAATCGAGCCGCGAGAGGCGAACACGTGACACCGCCCCTCGACCGGTTGGAGTGGAGGGGCGGTGCGCTGGGAGTGCTGTGGGTGAGGTCAGGGGGCCTGAGTGGCCGGGGGCGGAGTGGTGGGCTCGACGACCGTGAGTTCAACGGTCAGCGTCTGGCCACCGGCGACGGTGAGGCGCAGGTGGAAGACGCCCGTCAGGTCGTCCGCGACGAGCTTCGGGAGCGTCAGCACGCCGTCGGCGTCGGTCTTGAGGTCCGTGAGCGTACGGACCGCCGGTTCTCCGTCCCTCTGGAAGGAGGGGCCCTTCTCGATCGGCGCGCCGGTTCCGGGGTCGATGAGGGCCGCGGTGACCGCGACGCCCGAGGCGGCCTCGCCCCCGTAGGTGGCCTTGATCGCGACGGTGTCCGCGAACGCCTGCCCGGAGACGGCGGTCATGTTCTTGGCGTCGAGCTGGACGACGGTGTCGGCCGCACGGGCCGTGACGTTGGCGGTGTAGACGGCGGCGGGTACGTCGCGGCCCACGGCTGCGGCCCTGACGGTGAACCCTCCGGTCTTCTCACCGGACTTCAGGACCGGCGAGGTGACCGTTCCGTCGGGGCCCGTGACGAGGATGACGGTCTTCTTGCCCCCGATGAAGGCGGCGTCGGTGTCGCCGGCGATCTCGAAGCGGACCATCTGCTTCGCGACGGGTTTGCCCGCGGCGTTCTTCACCCGCACGGTGATCCCCTGGGTGAGGTCGCGCCCGGCCATGCCGGTCAGTTCGCCGACGGTGACCTTCTCCACGGCCGAGACGGGCGAGGGTGCGGGCGGCGGGGTGGGCTTCGGCTTGATCGTGCCGTTGCCGGTCTTCGGTGGCAGGCCGGGCTTGCGCGGTGGTTCGGGCTTACGCGGCGGTTCGGGCTTCGGCTTGGGGGCCGGGGCGGGCGGTGTGAGCGCCGGAGTCCTGGGCGGGATGCCCGAGCTGTCGGGGACGTCGGAGTCGGGCACCACTCCGGTGCCGTCCGGGACCTCATGGGTGCCGTTCCGGTAGAACTCGTACCAGGACAGAACGGTCCGAAGGTACTCCCGCGAGCGGTTGTAGCCGAGGATCGCCTGGTCGAGGTCCTTCTTGACCGTCAGGTCCCGGTTCCCCGCGCAGAGGTAGCGCCCTGCGGCGAGGGCCGCGTCGTAGATGTTGTTGGGGTCCTTGCGCCCGTCACCGTTGGCGTCCTGGCCCCATGTCGCCCATGTCGAGGGGATGAACTGCATCGGGCCGACCGCGCGGTCGTAAGCGGTGTCGCCGTCGTACGCGCCGTCGTCGGTGTCCCTGATGTCGGCGAAGCCCACACCGTTGAGAACCGGGCCGAGGATCGGGGAGAACGTGGTGCCCGCGGCGTCGACCTTGCCGCCGCGCGCCTGTCCCGACTCCACCTTGCCGATCGCGGCGAGCAGTTGCCAGGGCACCTTGCAGCCGGGGTCCGTGGCCGCGATGGTCTGTTCGGCCCGCTTGTAGGCGGCGAGGACGGTGGCCGGGATCCCCGCTTCCGACGGTCCGATCGCCGGCAAGTCCGTGGACGTGCCGGGCTTGCCGGGGGTCGTCAGCGGCGGAAGGTCCGTGTAGTAAGGGGAGTCGCCGGTGACGGGAGTGTCGGACGGCGACGGCAACGCGTCGGATGCCTCCTGCGCGCCCTGGGTGTCACCGGTGACGGCGTGGGTGACACCGGGCGCCTGCGAGGCGGAGAGCGCGGCGACAGCGGCGGCGGCCACCGCAGTGGTGGTCGCTCCCCTGCGCAGCCGGCGACGGAATTGCGCTGCCATACGTCTGTTCCTCCCCAGAGCGACTGTCCGCACTCCCCATGCGTCGACTCAGGCGACCCTACGACAACTATCGGCTCTGGGACACCGTGTCTTGACCGTTTTTCACCGATTCGACATCTCCTGGTCGCCCGGAGCCCAAAACCGGGAATCGCACATACGGATGACCGGCGATCCGTACTCTTGATCGGCCTCGGTCGGCCGGCGGTCGTGGCCGGAGGGGGTTTGTCTCGGATGCCGTTCACGCTGAGCCATGTCGCCGCGGTGCTGCCAGGTATCCGGAGGAACGGCGCCGCGCGCGGGCCGCTGGTCGCCTCGGCGCTGGTGATGGGCTCGCTCTCGCCGGATATGACGTACTTCGCCGCCACAGCCGTTCCCGGAGCGATGGGATTCGGGGAGTTCACGCACTCGCCGCTCGGGGTGCTCACCGTCGACGCGGCGGTCACGGCGGCGCTGGTGGCGCTCTGGTCGATGATGCGCGAGCCGCTGGTGGCTCTGCTGCCCGAAGACCGGCAGGGCCGTGTCCATGCCGTGGTCCTCGGCCGGCGCAGGGAGATCGGCATGAATTGGGCGGTGTGGTTCTACGTCTCGGCGGTGCTCGGCGCGACCACCCATGTCGTGTGGGACGCCTTCACCCATCACAGCAGGTGGGGCACGGAAGTGCTGCCCGTGCTCAATGAGTCGGTGGGCGGGTTCCACGGCTTCCAGTTCGCCCAGTACGGTTCGTCGGCGCTCGCGGCGGCGGTGGTCGTCTGGTTCGCGGCGTCCGCGCTCCGGCGTCGGCGCCCGGTCCCCGCACCGGCGTCCGTACCGGTGCTGGGACGGCGGGGGCGGCGTCTCGCGGGGGTGCTCCTGGCCGGATGCGTCCTGGCCGGGGCCGTACAGAGGTGTGTGCGGTGGTACGCGTACCACGGGCAGGTGAGTTCGCCGCTCGACCTGGTCCCGACCGCCTGCTTCGGGGCCGGGGCCGGCCTGGCGCTCGGGCTGGTGCTGTACGGCGCGGGGATGCGGCTGCGCGAGCGGGTCCCGGAACGCGTCTGAGCCCGGCTCCTTCCCCGCACGAGGACCCCTGCGTGAGGGCCCCGCGCGAGGGAGGAGCCGGGCGCGGACCGGATCCCGCCCCGCTCCGCGCCCGGTGAACGGCCACCGCAAGCGGCCGGGATCCGGCGGCGCTCAGTGCGCCGCCGACTCCCAGTCCGGCCCCACGCCCACCGAGACGTCCAGCGGTGCGTCCAAGGACGCGGCGGACGACATCTCGCGTCGCACGATCGTCTCGACGTCGTCCCGCTCGCCCGGCGAGATCTCCAGCACGATTTCGTCGTGCACCTGGAGCAGCAGCCGTGAGGAGAGTTTCGCCTCGCGCAGCGCCTGGTCCACCTTGAGCATGGCGATCTTGACGATATCGGCGGCGGTTCCCTGGATCGGCGCATTCAGCGCCATGCGCTCGGCGGCCTCCCGGCGCTGGCGGTTGTCACTGTTGAGGTCGGGGAGGTAACGGCGACGGCCGAGCATCGTCGCCGTGTAGCCCGTGGCCCGTGCCTCCTCCACCACATGGTGGAGGTAGTCGCGGACGCCGCCGAACCGCTCGAAGTAGGTGTCCATCAGGGCGCGGGCCTCGCCGGCCTCGATGTTCAGCTGCTGGGAGAGGCCGAACGCCGAGAGCCCGTACGCCAGTCCGTACGACATGGCCTTGATCTTGCGGCGCATCTCGGCGTCGACGGCGGAGGTCTCCACTCCGAAGACCTGGGAGGCCACCGTGTTGTGGAGGTCCTCACCCGAGGTGAACGCCTGGATCAGGCCCTCGTCCTGGGAGAGGTGCGCCATGACGCGCAGCTCGATCTGGCTGTAGTCGGCGGTCATCAGCGACTCGAAGCCCTCGCCGACGACGAAGCCCCGGCGGATGGCTCGGCCCTCGTCGGTGCGGACCGGCACGTTCTGCAGGTTCGGGTCGGTGGAGGAGAGCCGTCCGGTGGCCGCGACGATCTGGCTGAAGGTGGTGTGGATCCGGCCGTCGGCGGCGATCGTCTTGATCAGTCCCTCGACGGTGGAGCGCAGCCGGGCCTGCTCACGGTGGCGGAGCATGATGACCGGCAGCTCGTGCTCGGTCTGGCCGGCGAGCCAGGCCAGCGCGTCGGCGTCCGTGGTGTAACCGGTCTTGGTCTTCTTGGTCTTGGGCAGGTTCAGCTCGCCGAAGAAGACCTCCTGGAGCTGCTTGGGCGAGCCGAGGTTGAACTCATGGCCCACCGCGGCGTGCGCCTCCTGCACCGCCTGCTGCACCGCGCCGGCGAACAGCCGCTCCATCGCCTCCAGGTGGGCGCGGTCGGCGGCGATGCCGTACCGCTCCATCCTGGCCAGCAGCAGCGAGGTGGGCAGCTCCACATCGTGCAGCAGCTCGGCCGCGCCGACCTCTGTCAGCCGCTCGCCGAAGGCTTCACCCAGATCGAGGACGGCTCGGGCCTGGGCCATCAGGGCGTCGGCCTCGGCCTGGTCGTCGGCGCCGAACGCCAGCTGTCCGTCCGCGGCGGCCGAGGCCAGCTCCCGGCCGAGGTACTCGATCGACAGGGCGTCGAGGGCGAAGGAGCGACGGCCCGGCTTGACGAGGTAGGCGGCGAGCGCGGTGTCCATCGCGATGCCCGCGATGTGCCAGCCGTGCTCGGGGAAGACCCGCAGGGACTCCCTGGCGCTGTGCATGACCTTCGGGCGGTCCGGGTCGGCGATCCAGGCGGCGAAGGCGCGCTCGTCGGCCTCGTCCAGCTGGGTCGTGTCGAACCAGGCGGCCTTCCCGTCCGCCGCGGCCAGCGCGATCTCGCTGACATTGCCGACGCCCAGGGCCCAGCTCGCGACCGTGGCCACACCGAGCGGCTGGGCGCCGTGCTCCTCCAGCCAGGGCCCCAGCTCTCCGGCGGAGAGGACGGAGCCGTCCAGTTCGACGCCGGCCGCCGGGGCCGGCGCCTCGTCGGCCTCGGCACCGGGGTCGACGGCGAGCAGCCGCTCCCGCAGGCTGGGGTTGCGGATCTCCAGGATCTCCAGGAACCCCTGGAGCGCCGTCCGGTCGTACGGGGCGCGCTGAAGCTCCGCGACGGCCCTGGGCAGCTCGACGTCGCGCACCAGCTCGGTGAGATGGCGGTTCAGCTTGACGGCGTCCAGATGGTCTCGCAGCGACTGTCCGACCTTGCCCTTGACCTCGTCGGCGCGCTCGACCAGCTCGGCGAACGACCCGAACTGGTTGATCCACTTGGCGGCCGTCTTCTCGCCGACGCCGGGGATGCCGGGGAGGTTGTCGGAGGGGTCCCCGCGCAGGGCGGCGAAGTCGGGGTACTGCCGCGGTGTCAGCCCGTACTTCTCGTGGACCTTCTCCGGGGTGAAGCGGGTCAGCTCGGAGACGCCCTTGGTCGGGTACAGCACGGTGGTGCGCTCGCTGACCAGCTGGAAGGAGTCCCGGTCGCCGGTGACGATCAGCACGTCGAAGCCCTCGGCCTCGGCCCGGGTGGCGAGGGTGGCGATGATGTCGTCCGCCTCGAAGCCGTCCACGGCGAACCGCACCGCGTTCATGGTGTCGAGGAGTTCGCCGATCAGCTCGACCTGGCCCTTGAACTCGTCCGGGGTCGACGAACGGTTCGCCTTGTACTCCGGGAAGTCCTGGGAGCGCCAGGTCTTGCGGGACACGTCGAAGGCCACCGCGAAATGCGTGGGGGCCTCGTCGCGCAGCGTGTTCGCCAGCATCGACGCGAAGCCGTAGACGGCGTTGGTCGTCTGGCCGCTCGCGGTGGTGAAGTTCTCCGCGGGCAGCGCGAAGAACGCCCGGTACGCCAGGGAGTGCCCGTCCATGAGGAGCAGGCGCGGACGGTTGTCGTCTGAGGTCTTCTTCGATGCTGTCTCAACCACGGGGTCGATCCTGCCACGCCGCACCGACAATGCCGTCCACACCGGCCGCCCGCACCGGCCGGGCTCCGTCGCCACGGGCGCGCTCACCGGCCGGGCGCCGCTCATCGGGACGCGGGCCGCGGCTCCTCCCCGGCCCCGTCCTCGGCCCGTCCTCGGCCCCGTTCTCGGCGTCGGCACCGGCGTCGGTGCGGGCGCCAGGGCGAGGCCGACAGGGCCAGGACGGCTGTACCGGAACAGGTCCGGGCACGGGTCACGGCAGCGCTGTCAGTGGCGCATGACAGGATTGTTCATGACGACATCGGTGAATGCGGGACGATCGGCGCATCGGGTGACCGGCCGCGGTTCCCATGATCCGGTGGTGTCGGGACAGTGGAACCCCACTCGGCAGCGGAACCTCTCTCAGGGGGAGCACCATGGTCAGACAGCCGCCCGCGGACGACCCGGTCCAGGACGCGCCCGACGTCGCCGCCCCGCCGCACGCGGCGGCCGGCCTCTCCGCCATCGGCCACACGCTGAAGATCGCCCAGCGGCAGATGGGGGTGCGGCGCACCGCGCGCACGCTGCTCAAGGTCAATCAGAAGGACGGCTTCGACTGTCCGGGCTGCGCCTGGCCCGAGGGCGACAAACGCCACACGGCGGAGTTCTGCGAGAACGGCGCGAAGGCGGTCGCCGAGGAGGCGACGCTGCGCCGGGTCACCCCCGACTTCTTCGCCGCCCATCCGCTCTCGGACCTCGCCTCGCGCAGCGGGTACTGGCTGGGCCAGCAGGGCCGGATCACCGAGCCCATGTATCTGCCGGAAGGCGCCGACCGGTACGAGCCGGTGACCTGGGAGCGGGCCTTCGCGATCATCGCCGAGGAACTCTCCGCGCTCTCCTCCCCCGACGAGGCGCTCTTCTACACCTCGGGCCGGACCAGCAACGAGGCGGCGTTCCTGCTCCAGCTCTTCGCCCGCGAGTTCGGCACGAACAACCTCCCCGACTGTTCGAACATGTGCCATGAGTCGTCCGGTTCGGCGCTCACCGAGACAATCGGCGTCGGCAAGGGCAGTGTCTCGCTGGAGGACATACACCAAGCCGATCTGATCATCGTGGCGGGGCAGAACCCCGGCACCAACCACCCCCGGATGCTCTCGGCCCTGGAGAAGGCCAAGGCTGCGGGCGCGAAGATCATCTCGGTCAATCCACTGCCCGAGGCCGGTCTCGAACGGTTCAAGAACCCGCAGTCGCCGCGCGGGATGCTCAAGGGCGTGGCACTGACCGACCTCTTCCTCCAGATCCGCATCGGGGGCGATCAGGCGCTCTTCCGGCTGTTGAACAAGCTGATCCTGCAGACCGAAGGCGCCGTCGACGACGAGTTCGTCCGCGAACACACCCACGGCTACGAGGAGTTCGCGGCAGCCGCCCGAGACGCCGACTGGGACACGACGCTCGCCGCGACGGGACTGGACCGCACCGGGATCGAGCGGGCGCTGGCGATGATCCTGGAGTCGAAGCGGACGATCGTCTGCTGGGCGATGGGCCTGACCCAGCACAAGCACTCGGTCGCCACCATCCGCGAAGTGGTCAACTTCCTCCTGCTGCGGGGCAGCATCGGCCGTCCCGGCGCGGGGGTCTGCCCGGTGCGCGGCCACTCGAACGTCCAGGGCGACCGGACGATGGGCATCTTCGAGCGGCCCGCTCCCGCGTTTCTGGACGCCCTGGAGAAGGAGTTCGGTTTCGCGCCGCCCCGCCACCACGGCTTCGACGTCGTACGGTCCATCAGGGCGCTGCGCGACGGCGAGGCGAAGGTCTTCTTCGCGATGGGCGGCAACTTCGTGGCGGCGACGCCCGACACGGAGGTCACCGAGGCGGCGATGCGCTCGGCCCGTCTGACCGTCCAGGTGTCGACCAAGCTGAACCGATCCCATGCCGTGACCGGCACGCGCGCGCTGATCCTGCCCACGCTGGGGCGCACGGACAGGGACGTGCAGGCGGGTGGCAGACAGGTGGTGACCGTCGAGGACTCCATGGGCATGGTGCACGCCTCGCGCGGCAACCTTCCGCCCGCGAGCCCGCATCTGCTCTCCGAGCCCGCGATCGTGGCGCGGCTGGCGAGGGCGGTGCTCGGCCCCGCGTCGGCGACGCCCTGGGAGGAGTTCGAGAGGGACTACGGGACGATCCGGGACCGTATCGCGCGGGTGGTACCGGGTTTCGAGGACTTCAACGCGAAGATCGCGCGTCCGGGCGGTTTCGCCCTTCCGCACGCGCCCCGCGACGAGCGCCGCTTTCCCACCACGACGGGCCGGGCCAACTTCACCGCCGCGCCGGTCGAGTTCCCGGAGGTGCCCGAGGGCAGGCTGCTGCTCCAGACCCTGCGCTCGCACGACCAGTACAACACCACGGTCTACGGGCTGGACGACCGCTATCGGGGGATCAAGGGCGGGCGTCGGGTCGTCCTGGTGAATCCGGACGACGCTCGTGAACTGGGGCTGGCCGACGGCTCGTACACCGATCTGGTGAGTGAGTGGAAGGACGGTGTGGAGCGCCGGGCTCCCGGTTTCCGGGTGGTGCACTACCCGACCGCGCGGGGCTGCGCGGCGGCGTACTACCCGGAGACCAATGTGCTGGTACCGCTGGACTCCACGGCGGACATCAGCAACACACCGGCGAGCAAGTCGGTGGTGGTGCGGTTCGAGCACGGGTAGCCGGGCCGGGGCCGGGCCGGCTCCCACAGGGCGGCGGGCGACCCCCGCCGGGGAGAGCGGCCACCCCGGCTAAGCGTTCGCTCAGCCATCTGATAGGACGGTGCGTACAACACAGAGAAGCACCGAGATCGGAGCCGAGCCCATGGGCGAGCAGTACACCGTGAAGTTCCCGCAGGACGTCGTCGACGAGTACGCCGCCCTCGGGGTGGATCTGTCCGCGCTCTTCTCCGCCGGGCATCTGGGCATCCGGATGGGCATCCGGATCACCGAGGCCGCGGCGGACCGCGTGGTCGGCACCATGCCGGTCGAGGGCAACACCCAGCCGTACGGACTGCTCCACGGCGGGGCCTCCGCCGTGCTGGCGGAGACACTGGGCTCGATCGGATCGATGCTGCACGGACGCAGCACCAGGATGGCGGTGGGCGTCGACCTCAACTGCACCCATCACCGGAGCGCTCGTTCCGGCCTGGTCACCGGGGTCGCCACTCCGCTGCACCGCGGCCGGTCGACGGCCACCTACGAGATCGTGATCACCGACGAGCAGGACAGAAGGGTCTGCACCGCGCGGCTCACCTGCATGCTGCGGGAGATCAGCCCCGGCGGCTCCGACGCGGCGGACGGGATCGCCGGCCCGGCCGGCCCCGATATCGCTGAGTAGTGCTTTGTCCGGTGATATCGTGCGAGTCCCGCTATGGCTTCTCACGCGGCGGAGTCGATCACTCACCGATCCGCCGGCCCATGGACTCGTGGTGTCACCGATCGTGACGGTTTAGCTTGCCTCTATGGGCATTTCGCGGTTTACCACGATCCGGCACACCCTGTGCGCGCTCTTCATCGCGCTGGCCGTCGCGGGCTGCACGACACGCCCTCCACCTGGGAATTCGGGGCAGCCCGCCACTCCGGCCCCCACCCCGCAGACGACCTCACTTACCGATATCTGCGTACATCTCATTTCCTACTGGGCGAAAGAGACACTGAAGGGCGGCACCTGGTCGGGCCTCGACTGGGAACAGAAGGGCCTCTCCAATGAGCAGTACGACATCCATGAGGAGGTCGTCGCGGCGGCCCGCGCCGAGGAGAAGCGCCGAGGCCGTGACGCCGCCCTCGCCCTGGTCGACGCCCGGACCAGGCAGGAGTGCGCCGTGCGCGGTGGCGCGACCGGCAGCTCCGAGAACTGGCGTCCGCCGAGCCGAGCAGCGGATCCGGCCGCCGGGACCCGCGCGTCCACATAGCCGGTCGTCCATGGTCGGCACACCGGGACCTCCGGGGTCGCGGGTGATCCCAACTGCACCCATCCGCCGCGATGTTGACCTTGTTCCGCCGCGCGCACCGCGCTCCAGCCGCCTCGGCCGCCGCCTCCGGCACACCTCGCGGCCGGCCGGGCTTCGAGCCCGCGCGCTCCACCGCGACGACCGCACCATGACCCGTCACCCATAGCGCGCCCAAGGGGACGGATCGGGCAACACGGCTTCTACGTAAGGGTGTTCACCGTTCTCCCCGCCGCCGTCGCCGCCCACGGCCGTCGGCGCTCGTCCGGACCGTTCGGGGGTGACACCCGGCGACCCGGGTGAGCGCCCGCCCGGCCCCCGTCCGCCGCGATCACCCGGGCACACCCGGACGATCACTCCCGAGATCACGGAGCAGAATCGCGTGGCTATACCACGCATCCGGAATCAAGCGCTCCACTACTACGCTCCGTAATAACGGACAGATCGACATTCAGACGTAACACCCCATCACGCCCGTGCGGACGATCACGCCCGCACGGCCGGGAACACATGAGTGCAGTAAGCAGCAAGATCACCCCAAGCGCCTTAGTGGAACTGGGCGTTCTCACGATGTGAGCGCACACATCGGCATGGGAATGCCCGATCTGCCCACACTCCGCCTCACCGATATTTGACCTCGGCATAACAAGAGAGTCACATCCTGATCCCGAGACTGCCCCACCCATCGACCTGCGCTTAGAGTCACCGCCAGTCACCGCGCCGCCGGGCGCATCAACAGCACGGCGCATTCCCGTACGGCCCGGCGACCAAACGGCACCTCAGGGGAGGGGCCGCGCCAGGGAAAGGACTTATCGTGCGAAACCGTTCCTTGCTCATACTCACCGCCGTGGTCACCACGGGAGCACTCACCCTCACCGCCTGCGGATCGCGCGACGACGACAAGAAGGGCGACGGCGGCAGCGGCGACAAGACCACCGTCGTCATCGGGATCGACGCCCCGCTGACGGGATCCCTGTCCGCGCTGGGCCAGGGCATCAAGAACTCGGTCGAGCTCGCGATCAAGAACGCGAACGCGGCCAACGAGGTCCCGGGAGTCGAATTCAAGGTCGAGTCCTTCGACGACCAGGCCGTTCCCGCCTCCGGGCAGGCCAACGCCGTCAAACTCGTGGGCATGAAGGACGTTCTGGGCGTGGTGGGCCCGCTGAACTCCGGTGTCGCGCAGTCGATGCAGCGTGACTTCGCCAAGGCCAACCTGACCCAGGTCTCGCCCGCCAACACCAACCCCTCGCTGTCCCAGGGTGACAAGTGGGCTTCGGGCGACAAGAAGCGTCCGTTCGAGACGTACTTCCGCACCGCCACCACGGACGTCAACCAGGGCAAGTTCGCGGCCCAGTACCTGTACAACGAGGCCAAGAAGAAGAAGGTCTTCGTCGTCGACGACAAGCAGACCTACGGCGCGGGTCTCGCGGCGATCTTCGCGGAGGAGTTCAAGCGCCTCGGCGGCACCGTCGCCGGAACCGACAACGTCACGGTGAAGGAGACGGACTTCTCCAGCACCGCCGACAAGGTCAAGGCGTCCGGCGCGGACTCGGTCTTCTTCGGCGGCCAGTACCCCGAGGGCGGCCTGATCTCCGACCAGGTCAAGAAGGCCGGGGCGAACATTCCCACCATGGGCGGTGACGCGCTCTACGACCCGGCGTTCATCAAGGCTTCCGGCCAGTCGAACGACGGCGACCTCGCCACCTCCGTCGGCTACCCGATCGAGGAACTGCCGACGGCCAAGAAGTTCATCGCCGACTACAAGGCCGCCGGGTTCAAGGACCCGTACGCGGCGTACGGCGGTTACTCCTACGACGCCGCCTGGGCCATCATCCAGGCCATCAAGACGGTCGTCGCGGCCAACGACGGCAAGGTGCCGGACGACGCCCGCGCCAAGGTCACCGAGGCGATGGGCAAGGTCTCCTTCGACGGTGTGACCGGCAAGGTCGCCTTCGACGAGTTCGGCGACACCACGAACAAGCAGCTCACCGTCTACACCGTCAAGAACGGCGAGTGGACCTCGCTCAAGAGCGCCACGGTCACGGACTGATCTCCTGGCGTCTCAAGCCCGCCGCACATGAACCAGCCGCGCGAGGGCGCAAACAGCGCCCTCGCGCGGAGTCATATCCGACACGCTCATCGGAGGCCCTGCGGTGAACGAACTGCCGCAACAGCTGGCCAACGGCCTTGCCCTCGGTGCCCTTTACGGCCTCATCGCCATCGGGTACACCATGGTCTACGGCATTGTCCAGCTCATCAACTTCGCCCACGGCGAGATCTTCATGATCGGGGGCTTCGGCGCCCTCACCGCCTATCTGATTCTCCCCAGTGGGACGGCGCTGTACGTGGCGATCCCGCTGATGATCCTAGGTGGAGCCATCGCGTCGATCGCCGTCGCGACCGCAGCGGAACGATTCGCCTATCGGCCGCTCCGAGGAGCCCCCAGACTGGCCCCGCTGATCACCGCGATCGGCCTGTCCATCGCCCTCCAGCAGATCGTCTGGGCCTGGTACCCCGACGCCAAGAAGGCGAGAAGCTTCCCCGAGTTCAAGGGCGAGTCGTTCAAGCTGCTGGACAATCTCGTCATTCAGCGCGCCGACGCGTTCGTCCTCGTTCTCGCCCCCCTGTGCATGCTCGCCCTCGGACTGTTCGTCTCCAAGAGCCGCAGCGGTCGCGCCATGCAGGCCACCGCGCAGGACCCCGACACCGCCAAGCTCATGGGCATCAACACCGACCGGATCATCGTGATGGCCTTCGCCATCGGCGCCGGCTTCGCCGCGATCGCGGCCGTGGCGTACGGACTCGACAAGGGCCAGATCCAGTTCGAGATGGGCTTCATCCTCGGGTTGAAGGCGTTCACCGCCGCGGTACTCGGCGGCATCGGCAATATCTACGGAGCCATGGTCGGCGGTGTCGTTCTGGGGCTCGCTGAGGCGCTGTCGATCGCGTACATCGAGGAAATCCCCGGAATGCAGCAGCTGGGCGGCGGCGCCTGGTCCAACGTCTGGGCATTCGTACTTCTCATCGTCGTGCTCCTCGTCAGGCCGCAGGGCCTGCTCGGCGAGCGCGTCGCGGATCGGGCGTGAGAGCGATGACCACCGACACCACCAAGACGGCAGACACCACCCCGGCGGACGGCGCGTCCCGCACCACCGCACTCCGTCGGCTCGCGGCGCTCGGCGGCCTCGCCGTCATCGCCTCCACCTTCATGTCCTGGACCTACACCGACGAGTTCCCCGGTGATCTGACCGTCTACGGCTACCCCGGCGGTCTACAGGTCCTCACTCTCCTCGCCGGACTGCTGATCGTCCTGTACGCCCTGGCCTCACTCGGCATCAAGGGCTTCGGCTGGCTCGCGCCCACCGGCACGACCAAAGCCCTGCAGCTGCTCTCCCTCGGCGCCTTCGGCACCACCTGGTACACGGTCGTCGCCATCACCGTCCAGCTCGGCGGTGTGATCCATCTGGAGCCGGGCGGCTTCGTCGCGGCGGTGGCGTCCGTCATTCCCCTGGCCGCCGCGTTCAAGCTCCCCGACGACACCCGGAAGGCCGCGCGGCCGAAGGAACTCCCCTCCTGGGCGGAGATCCTGCTCATCGTCGCCGTCTTCGGCGTCGGTCTGTACGTGATCACCTACGGCATCGACACCGAGTACGCCGAACTGTTCACCGGCTATCTCATCACCGTCGGCTTCGCCGTCTCCGCGCTCTTCAAGTCCGGTCTCATCGCGCGCGTTTCGGCCCTCACCGCCAAGTACCGCCAGGTGACGGTGATCGCCGCGTTCGTCGCCGCGGCGGCCTTCCCGTTCACCCAGAACACCGACACCTACACGATCATCGCGGTCAACATCCTGATCTTCGCGACCGTCGCCCTGGGCCTGAACATCGTTGTCGGACTGGCCGGACTGCTCGACCTCGGTTACGTCGCCTTCCTCGGCGTCGGCGCCTACACGGCCGCCCTCGTCTCCGGATCGACGGCGTCCGCGTTCGATGTGCAGTTCCCGTTCTGGGCCTCCGTCCTCACCGGCGCGGTCGTCTCGCTGATCTTCGGCGTCGTCATCGGCGCCCCGACCCTGCGGCTGCGCGGCGACTACCTCGCCATCGTCACCCTGGGCTTCGGCGAGATCTTCCGGATCGCCATGGGCAACCTCGACGGCACCTCCGGCCCCGAGATCACCAACGGCCCGAACGGCATTCCCAACATCCCCGACCTGAAGTTCTTCGGCTACGACTTCGGGGAGTCCCACACGATCCTCGGTTTCGAGCTGGGCAGTTACGCCAACTACTACCTGCTGATGCTGCTGGCGATGGTGCTCGTCGTCGTGGTCTTCAGCAGGGCGGGCAGCTCCCGCATCGGCCGTGCCTGGGTCGCCATCCGGGAGGACGAGACCGCCGCGACCGCCATGGGCATCAACGGATTCCGGGTCAAGCTGATCGCCTTCGCGCTCGGCGCCACGCTCGCCGGCCTCGCCGGCACCGTACAGGCGCACGTCCAGCACACCGTGGTCCCGGAGATGTACCAGTTCGCCGGCCCCGTCCCGCCCAACTCCGCCTTCCTTCTCGCGGCCGTCATCCTCGGCGGCATGGGCACGGTCAGCGGACCGCTCCTCGGCGCCACCCTGCTCTACATGATCCCGGCGAAGCTCCAGTTCCTGCAGGACTACCAGCTCCTCGGCTTCGGCCTGGCGCTGATCCTGCTGATGCGCTTCCGTCCCGAGGGGCTCATCGCCAACCGCCGCGCGCAGCTGGAGTACCACGAGACCGACCAACTCGACGTTCCGGAGGACAAACTTCCGGACTCCGGCGTCGGCATCGCCAAGGCGGGTGCGTGAACGATATGACCACCACCACGAAGACCACCGCCACCGAGACCGAGACGGTACTCAAGGCCACCGGCGTCACCATGCGCTTCGGGGGCCTCACCGCCGTGCGCTCGGTCGACCTCACGGTCGGCACCGGCGAGATCGTCGGGCTCATCGGCCCCAACGGCGCCGGCAAGACCACCTTCTTCAACTGCCTGACCGGTCTGTACGTCCCCACCGAGGGCAGGGTCAGCTACAAGGGCACCGTGCTGCCGTCCAAACCGCACCTCGTCACCAAGGCGGGCGTGGCCCGGACGTTCCAGAACATCAGGCTCTTCGCCAATATGACGGTTCTGGAGAACGTCCTCGTCGGACGGCACACCCGCACCAAGGAGGGCCTGTGGTCGGCCCTCCTGCGCGGCCCCGGCTTCAAGAAGGCCGAAGCCGCCTCGCACGAACGGGCCATGGAACTCCTGGCGTTCACCGGCCTGGACCACAAGGCCGACCATCTCGCCCGCAACCTCCCCTACGGAGAACAGCGCAAGCTGGAGATCGCGCGCGCGATGGCGAGCGATCCCGGTCTGCTGCTCCTGGACGAGCCGACGGCCGGTATGAACCCACAGGAGACCCGGGCCGCCGAGGAACTCATCTTCGCCATCCGGGACCAGGGCATCGCCGTGCTCGTCATCGAGCACGACATGCGCTTCATCTTCAATCTCTGCGACCGTGTCGCCTGTCTCGTCCAGGGGGAGAAACTCGTCGAGGGCACGCCCGAGGTCGTCCAGGGCGACGAGCGCGTCATCGCCGCCTATCTGGGCACACCCTTCGACGGAGCGCCGGGCGCGGAGGAGCTGGCCGAGGTCGAGGCGGCCGAAGCCGAGGCAGAGGCGCACAGCGACGCCCGCACCACCACCGGCCCGGAAGGGGAAGCCCAGTGACCGCACTGCTGGAGGTCGAGGACCTCAGGGTCGCCTACGGCAAGATCGAAGCCGTGAAGGGCATCTCCTTCCAAGTCGAGGCCGGCCAGATCGTCACCCTCATCGGGACCAACGGCGCGGGCAAGACCACCACCCTGCGTACGCTCTCCGGGCTGCTCAAGCCCGCCAGCGGGCGGATCACCTTCAACGGCGTACCGCTCAGCGGGGTCCCCGCGCACAAGATCGTGGCGCTGGGCCTGGCCCACTCCCCCGAAGGCCGGCATATCTTCCCCCGGCTGACGATCGCCGAGAACCTCAAGCTCGGCGCGTTCCTGCGGACGGACAAAGCGGGCATCGAGAAGGACATCCAGCGCGCCTACGAGCTGTTCCCGATCCTGGGCGAGCGCAGCAGACAGGCCGCGGGCACCCTCTCCGGCGGCGAGCAGCAGATGCTCGCCATGGGCCGGGCGCTGATGTCCCAGCCGAAGCTGCTGATGCTCGACGAGCCCTCCATGGGGCTCTCGCCGATCATGATGCAGAAGATCATGTCGACCATCAGCGAGCTGAAGGCCCAGGGCACCACGATCCTGCTCGTCGAGCAGAACGCCCAGGCGGCGCTCTCGCTCGCCGATCAGGGGCATGTGATGGAGGTCGGCAGTGTCGTCCTGTCCGGCACCGGCCAGGATCTCCTGCACGACGAGTCGGTCCGCAAGGCGTACCTCGGCGAGGACTGAGCCGCGTGGACTGAGCCGCGTGGACTGAACGGAGTGAACCGCGGACAGAGGTGTCAGGGCCCGCACCCCGGATGGATCGGATGGATCGGGGCGCGGGCCCTGGCCGTTCGTCCGCACACCGGCGTACGGCCGCCGGCACACGCCACAGCAGAGACCCTCACGCGCCCGAACGCCCGGTGGGACGCCCGGTGGGGCGTTCCGGCGCTCACGGGACCGCAGGCATACGCCTACTGGCCTTCCTTGGCCGCCTTCTTCTCCGCGGCGTCCTCGATGACCGCTTCGGCGACCTGCTGCATCGACAGCCGCCGGTCCATCGACGTCTTCTGGATCCACCGGAAGGCGGCGGGCTCGGTGAGTCCGTACTCCGTCTGGAGAACGCTCTTGGCGCGGTCGACGAGCTTGCGGGTCTCCAGCCGCTGCGAGAGGTCGGCGACCTCCTTCTCCAGCGCCCTCAGCTCGGTGAAGCGGGAGACGGCCATCTCGATCGCGGGCACCACATCGCTCTTGCTGAAGGGCTTGACGAGATACGCCATGGCCCCCGCGTCCCGCGCCCGTTCGACCAGATCGCGCTGGGAGAACGCGGTGAGCATCAGGACGGGCGCGATGGACTCCTCGGCGATCTTCTCGGCCGCCGAGATGCCGTCCAGGACGGGCATCTTCACATCGAGGATGACCAGGTCGGGCCGGTGCTCACGGGCCAGTTCGACGGCCCGCTGACCGTCCCCGGCCTCACCGACGACCGCGTAACCCTCTTCCTCCAGCATCTCTTTGAGGTCGAGCCGGATGAGGGCCTCGTCCTCCGCGATCACGACGCGGGTCGTCAGCGGAGGCACATGCGACTTGTCGTCGTCGGCGACGGGCTGTGGCTGGTCGGGGGCGGTCACGGGACTCCTCATTCCAAGGCAGGGTGCTCCCCATGAGACTACCCAGCTCCTGTATGGTTGGGACACGAAGGGTCTTCGTCATCCTTTATTTCCAAGGGCGCCCCGGTAGCCCAGCGGTAGAGGCAATGGTCTCAAACACCATCCAGCGTGGGTTCGAATCCCACCCGGGGTACTTTCCCTCTTTTTCCAAGGTCACCGAAAAGGCCCCTCCATTGAGGGGCCTTCCCGCTTCAGCGGGCGGTATCGCCCTCACCGATGCGGTGCACACGCACCAGGTTGGTGGAACCGGCCACTCCGGGCGGGGATCCTGCCGTGATCACCACGATGTCACCGCGCTCACAGCGGCCGATCTTCAGCAGTTCCTCGTCGACCTGGGCGACCATCGCGTCGGTGGAGCCGACGTGGGGGCCGAGGAAGGTCTCCACACCCCAGGTCAGATTGAGCTGGGAGCGGGTGGCGGGGTCGGGGGTGAAGGCGAGCAGCGGAATCGGCGAGCGGTAGCGGGACAGCCGCTTGACCGTGTCGCCGGACTGGGTGAAGGCCACCAGGAACTTCGCGCCGAGGAAGTCCCCCATCTCGGCCGCGGCACGGGCGACCGCCCCGCCCTGCGTCCGGGGCTTGTTGCGCTCGTTCAGCGGCGGCAGGCCCTTGGCGAGCACGTCCTCCTCGGCCGCCTCGACGATACGGCTCATCGTCCGCACCGTCTCGACGGGGTACTTGCCGACGCTCGTCTCGCCGGAGAGCATCACCGCGTCCGTGCCGTCGATGACCGCGTTGGCCACGTCGGACGCCTCGGCGCGCGTGGGACGGGAGTTGTCGATCATCGAGTCCAGCATCTGGGTGGCGACGATGACCGGCTTGGCGTTGCGCTTGGCGAGCTTGATCGCACGCTTCTGCACGATCGGCACCTGCTCCAGCGGCATTTCGACGCCGAGGTCGCCGCGGGCGACCATGATGCCGTCGAAGGCGGCCACGATGTCGTCGATGCTCTCGACGGCCTGCGGCTTCTCCACCTTGGCGATCACGGGGAGCCGGCGGCCCTCCTCGTCCATGATGCGGTGGACGTCGTCGATGTCCCGGCCGCTGCGCACGAAGGAGAGGGCGATGATGTCCGCCCCGGTCCGCAGCGCCCAGCGGAGGTCCTCGACGTCCTTCTCGGACAGGGCGGGGACGGAGACCGCGACACCGGGGAGGTTGAGTCCCTTGTTGTCGGAGACCATGCCTCCCTCGACGACGGTGGTCCGCACCCGCGGACCGTCGACCGCGATCACTTCGAGCGCCACCTTGCCGTCGTCGACGAGAATGCGCTCACCTGCGGTGACATCGGCGGCGAGACCGCTGTAGGTGGTTCCGCAGATATTGCGGTCGCCTTCCGCCCGCTCGACGGTGATGGTGAATTCGTCCCCGCGTTCAAGGAGTACGGGACCTTCACGGAAGCGTCCCAGTCGGATCTTCGGACCTTGAAGGTCCGCGAGGACTCCCACGCTGCGCCCCGTCTCGTCCGACGCCTTGCGCACCCGGTGGTAGCGCTCCTCGTGATCGGCGTACGAGCCGTGGCTGAGGTTGAAGCGGGCGATGTCCATCCCGGCCTCGACCAGTGCCTTGATCCGGTCGTAGGAGTCGGTGGCGGGGCCCAGAGTACAGACGATTTTCGCTCGGCGCATGGTGCGAGCCTATTGCTTACCGATGGGTAGAGAATTGGGTCCACGTGACTGCCCAACAACCATTGCATGAAGGCTTATTGACAACTGTTGAATTGTGCGTAAGGCCGCTCCGATGAGCATTTTCGGGGCGTCCGGGCACGGGTGACACCTGCCACCCATCACCGGACGCCCGGCGCATGGGGTGAATTTCCGTCACAGCTCAGGAGGAGTGATCGTAAAGCGGGCGTTCACCTGTGCGGCGACCGTCTGGCGGCGGGGTTCGAGGTCGAGAACCGGGGCCGCTCCGGCGGCGGTGCCGATCGCACCGGGGGTGGGCAGAGCCGTCATCGGCATGGCCCGTTCGTACGCCGGCGTCTCCGCGCCCAGGTCGGCGAGCTCCACCAGCGCGGACAGCCGCGCGCCCAGGGCCCCCGCGTACTCACGTGCGCGCTTGACGGCTTCCCGCACCGCCTGCCGACGGGCCTCGCCATGGGCCGGAGAGTCGGGACGCAGCGCCCACCAGGGCCCGCCGACGCTGGTCAGCTCCAGATCGGCGAGCCGGGTGGTCAGCTCGCCCAGCGCGGTGAAGTCGGACAGCGTGGCGTTCAGCTGGACATGGCCGTGGTACGTGCGGACCCGCTCGCCCCGGCCGTGCCGGGTCAGCTCGGGAGTGATGGAGAACGCTCCGGTCTCCAGTTTCTCCACGGCGTCGCCGTACGACTTGATCAGCTCCAGGGCCGCCGAGTTGCGGCGGGTGAGGTCCTCCAGGGCGCTGCGCCGGTCGGTGCCGCGTGCCTTGACCGAGACCGTGATCCGCGCGATCTCCGGGTCGAATTCGAGGCGGGCCTCGCCGCGCACCGCGACGCGTGGCGCCTCGGGGGTTCCGAACGGGGCAGGGGGCGTGGGAACCGCGCCGGCCGGGTGAGTGGGGGCAGCGGCAGGGGGCGGGGCGGGGGCGGGGGGTGCGTCGGTGGTCGGCGTGTCGGGCCTGGGTGCGTCGGTGGTCATCTGCGGGCTCCCTCGTACACATGGCGTCGCGTGGCATCGACCGCCCCGCGTCCGCAAGCGTACGGACACTCTCGCATCCTCCTCGCGGCACCGGCGCACATCACGGGGATTCGGGCGAGGGGTGCCGCCGGGCGGGGTTTTCGGGGCGGGAATCCCCGCGACGTCGCGCAGCGGGCGGCGGAGGGACGGCAGAAGGGGAAGGAGTGCCCGGGGCGGTGGACGGCGGGCGAGGGACTCAGCGCCCTTGGGTGAGGGGGATGAGTTCCCTCCCGGGCCCGGGGATCCTGGGCGGCTCCGGCCGTTCGAGGCCGAAGGTGGTGAACGCGGTGCGGCTCGGCATGGGGTACGGATGCCGGCCGGTGAGCGTGTTGAGGATGCCGGCGGCCCGCCAGGCGGCGAGTCCGAGGTCGGGTGCGCCGACGCCGTGGGTGTGGGTCTCGGCGTTCTGCACATAGACCGAGCCGGTGACCGCCGGGTCGAGCAGGAGCCTGAACTCCTCGTCGACGCACGGCCGTCCGGCGGAGTCCTGCCGCAGATAGGGGTCGAGGCCGGCGAGCATCCGATCGACCGGACGCTCGCGGTAGCCGGTGGCCAGGACGACCGCGTCGGTGGTGAGGCGGGAGCGGACGCCCTGCTGGACGTGTTCCAGATGGAGTTCGACCTTGGTGGTGGCGAGCCGGCCCGCCGTCCGGACCGTGACGCCGGGGGTGATGACGGCGTCGGGCCAGCCGCCGTGCATGGTGCGGCGGTACAGCTCGTCGTGGATCGCGGAGACGGTGCCGGCGTCGATGCCTCTGTGGAGCCGCCACTGATGGGGGACGAGTCGGTCGCGGGTCTGCTCGGGCAGGGCGCGGAAGTAACGGCTGTAGTCGGGGGTGAAGTGCTCCAGACCGAGTTTGGAGTCCTCCACGGCCGTGAACGCCTCCGTACGGGCCAGCCAGTGGAGCCGTTCGGCTCCGGCGGGGCGCTCCCTCAGCAGATCGAGGAAGACCTCCGCGCCCGACTGGCCCGAGCCGATGACCGTGACGTGGCCCGCGGCGATCAGGCGGTCCCGGTGGGCGAGATAGTCGGCGGAGTGGATCACCGGGACGGTGGGGGCGTCGACGAGGGGACGGAGCGGCTCGGGGACGCTGGGTTCGGTGCCGACGCCGAGGACGATGTTCTGGGCGTAGGTGCGCCCGAGGGAGTCCGCCCCGCCGTCGCCGTCGAGCCGGGTGAAGTCGACCTCGAACAGGCCGCGTTCGGCGTTCCAGCGGACGGCGTCGACCTGATGGCCGAAGTGCAGTCCGGGGAGTTGGTCGCTGACCCAGCGGCAGTAGGCGTCGTACTCGGCGCGGTGGATGTGGAATCTCTCGGCGAAGTAGAACGGGAAGAGCCGTTCGCGTGAGCGCAGATAGCTGAGGAAGCTCCAGGGGCTCGCGGGGTCGGCGAGGGTCACCAGATCGGCGAGGAACGGGACTTGGAGAGTCGTTCCTTCGATCAGGAGGCCGGGGTGCCAGCTGAAGCGGGGCCGCTGCTCGTAGAACGCGGTGTCCAGGCCGCCGTGGACGCCGTCGGCGAGTGCGGCCAGGGAGAGGTTGAACGGCCCGATGCCGATGCCCACAAGGTCTCGGGGCCGGGGGTCCGCCCAGGATTCGGGGGCGTCGGAGCGCAGGGGTCCGGTTGCGGGGGTGCCGGTCATCGAGGGGTGCCGCCTTCCACGAGTTCGATCAGGTCGCGCAGGTCGCCGGGGGTGGCGTGCGGGTTGAGCAGGGTGGCTTTGAGCCAGAGCCGCCCGTCGGCGCGGGCGCGGCCGAGGACGGCGCGGCCCTCGGCGAGGAGGGAGCGGCGGATCTCGGCGGTCTCTTCGTCGGTGGCCGTGACGGGCCGGAACAGCACGGTGGTCAGCGTCGGCTGTTCCCACAGCTCCAGCCGGGGGTTCTCGTCGATCAGCGCGGCGAGCCGCCGGGCGCTGTCGCGGGTGCGGTCCACGAGTTCGGCGAGTCCGCCGCGGCCGAGCGCTTTGAGGGTGACGGCGACTTTGAGGATGTCGGGACGCCGGGTGGTCCGCAGGGAACGGCCGAGGAGGTCGGGGAGTCCGGCCTCGGTGTCGTCGTCGGGGTTGAGGTATTCGGCCGTGATCGCGAGGGGGGCGAGGCGGGCCCGGTCCCGTACCGCGAACAGGCCCGCGGCGACGGGCTGCCAGCCGAGTTTGTGCAGATCGAGGGTGACGGAGTGGGCGCGCTCGATGCCGGTCAGCTCGGCCCGGTGCCGGGCGCTGAAGAGCAGCGCGCCCGCGTAGGCGGCGTCCACGTGCAGTTCGGCGGTGTGCTGTGCGCAGAGGTCCGCGATCGGGGAGAGCGGGTCGATCCGTCCGGTGTCCGTGGTGCCTGCGGTGGCGACGACGAGATGGGGGCCGGGGAGGTCGGTGAGCGCCTCGTCGAGCCCGGAGGGTTCGAGGACGCCTCGGGGGGTGGGGACGGGGAGGGGCTCGGGGAGTCCGAGCAGCCAGGCCGCCCGTCGTACGGAGTGATGGGCCGAGGCCCCGCAGATGACTTGGACCGCTCCGTGGCGTTCGCGGGCGAGGAGCAGGGCCAGCTGGTTGGACTCGGTGCCGCCGGTGGTCACGAGGGCGTCGGCGGTGTCGTTGTCCGGGTACACCTCGGCGGCGAGCGCCCTGGTGACGGCGCTCTCCAGCTCGGAGGCGGCCGGGGCCTGGTCCCAGGAGTCCAGGGACGGATTGAGCGCGGTGGCCGCGAGATCGGCGGCGACGGCGAGCGCGAGGGGGGAGGTGTGGAGATGGGCGGCGCACAGGGGGTCGGCGGGGTCGGCCGCGCCCTGCGCCATGGCGTGGACGAGTGAGTGGAGGGCGTTCTCGGCGCCGACGCCGTGTGCGGGGAACGGGTCGCCGAGTGCTTCGGCGAGCCGGGCGGCGACGGCTTCGGGCCCGCCCTGCGGGAACGGGCCGCCACGGGCGACGGCACCGGTACGGAGGGCGTCCAGCACGATGGCGAGCAGGGGCCGGAGGTGGTCGGGCCCCGTGACGCCACCGGCGAGCGGGGGTGTGCGGGGCTCGGTCATCGCGGGCTCCTCCGGGCGGCGTTGGCGCTCCCCTCCGAGTGGGGGTGCGTGGTGCTCAACGATCCGGAGAAGAAGTGGTGATGGGACGCCTGGCACGGGGCCGTGCCGGGGCGGGCGCGGTCGGCGGGCGTCGGCGCGCCTCGGGGCGGCGAGAGGGCGTGGGGGCGTGCCGGGGCTCTCCGCGCGGATTCAGTGCCGGGGCCTGCGCGGGGCTCGTACCGGGCCTGCGCCGGGGATCGTGGCGGAGTCCGCGCGGCCCCCGCTCCTGGCGCTCGGGCACGGGTGCGGGGGCGGGGGCCGAAGACCGGGCTACGGCTCCGGGGTCACCCGGAACCGCGGACCGACAGTGCGCGGCGCAGGTCGTCGATCTGGTCGGCCAGTTTCCTCCTCAAGGCGGGGATCATCTCCGAGTCCTCGAGGCACCGCTCCCCGTGTTCCAGGGTCTTCGGGTCCACCGCGTGGAGGGGGAACGCGTGCCGGCCGGCCGCCTCCGCGATGGCGGGACCCCGGCGTGCGGCGAGGGCGACGGAGTCGGTGAAGAAGCGGGGGATGTACTCCCGTACGAGACCGGCTTGTTCGGGCTGCCAGAAGCCCTGGGCCGTGGCGGTGAAAAGGTAGTTGGAGAGGGTGTCGGAGGTGAAGAGGAGGTCCCAGGCCGCCGCCTTGGCCTCCGGTGTCGGGAGGGCGGCACGGCAGCGGGCCGCGCCTTCCCGGCCCGTCGCGCTGGGGTCGCGTTCCTGTTCCGCCGCGATCGCGGGCTCGTCGAGCGCGCCGAGGACGGCGAGGCGGTAGAGGATGCGCCAGCGCAGTTCGGGGTCGAGTTCGGGGCCGCCGGTGACACTGCCGTCGGAGAGCCACTCCTGGATGGTCTCGGGCTGGGCGGCGGCGTCGATGGCGTGGCGTACGGCGATGAGGCGCAGGCCGGCGTCGCTGCCGTCCTCCGTGCGGCGCAGGAGATCGCGGCAGATGTTCCTGATCGTGCCGAGTGCGGCGGGCCGCTCGGCCTCGGGCAGATACCGGTTGGCGATCTGGGTGGCCGCGAAGCCGATGACGCCCTCCGCGATCGCGAGGTCGGATTCGCGCGGCAGGTGGGCGCGGGCCGCCTCCAGATAGGCCGTGGGCGCGAGATCCCCGTCCCGGACCATGTCGCGCGCCGTGTTCCAGACGACGGCGCGGGTCAGCGGGTCGGGCAGACAGGACAGGGAGCCCACGACGGTGTTCCAGGAGGTCGCGTCGAAGCGGACCTTGGCGTAGGTGGCGTCGTTGTCGTTGAGGACGACGAGGGCAGGGCGGCGGCCGGGGTGGGCCTCGGCGGGGGTCTCGCCGTGCGGTACGTCCAGTTCGAACCGGCCGCGCGGCACGAGCCGCTCGGGGTCCACCGGGTCGGTGTCGTAGCCGGCGACGGCGATACGGTGCGGGCGGCCGCCGTCCTGGGCGACGGTGAGCGACCAGGTGCCGTTGGCTTCGGTGACGGTCGGCCGCAGGGTGTCGACGCCGCTGGTGCGCAGCCAGGACTCCGCCCAGGCGTGCACATCGCGGTCGGTGGCGCGGGCGAGCGAGTCGATGAAGTCGGCGAGGGTCGCGTTGCCGAACCGGTGCCGGGCGAAGTGGATGTTGATCCCGGCGAGGAAGTCCTTCTCCCCCATCCAGGTCACGAGTTGGCGGAGCGCGGACGCGCCCTTGGCGTACGAGATGCCGTCGAAGTTGAGCATGGCGGACTCGGTGTCGGGAACGGCGTCCGCGGCGGGGGCGACGGGGTGGGTGGTGGGGCGCTGGTCGGCGTCGTAGCCCCAGCCCTTGCGGTTGACGGCGAAGTCGACCCAGGTGTCGGTGAAGCGGGTGGCCTCGGTGAGGATCTGGTAGCCCATGTACTCGGCGAACGACTCGTTCAGCCAGATGTCGTCCCACCAGGTGAGCGTGACGAGGTCGCCGAACCACATGTGCGCCATCTCGTGGGCGATGACCATGGCGCGGGTCTGCCGCTCGGTGTCGGTGACGGCGGAGCGGAAGACGAACTCGTCGCGGAAGGTCACCAGGCCGGGGTTCTCCATCGCGCCCGCGTTGAACTCCGGGACGAACGCCTGGTCGTAGGAGTCGAAGGGGTACGGCTCCTCGAACTTCTCGTGGTACCGGTCGAAACACTGGCGGGTGATCTCGACGAGTTCGTCGGCGTCGGCGTCGAGGTACGGGGCGAGCGAGCGGCGGCAGTGCAGGCCGAAGGGCAGTCCGGCGTGCTCGGTCCGGATCGAGTGCCAGGGGCCCGCGGCCACGGCGACGAAGTAGGTGGAGAGCGGCGGGGTGGGCGCGCAGGTCCACGCGCCGTCCCCGTCGTGGGTGGCGACGCCGTTGCCGAGGACGGTCCAGCCTTCGGGCGCGCGCACGGACAGTTCGAAGACGGCCTTCAGGTCCGGCTGGTCGAAGGCGGCGAAGACGCGCTGGACGTCTTCGAGGAAGAGCTGGGTGTAGACGTAGGTCTCGCCGTCGGTGGGGTCCGTGAAGCGGTGCATGCCCTCGCCGGTACGGGAGTACCGCATGTCCGCCTCGATGCTCAGCTCGTGCTCGCCCGCGGTCAGCCCGGTGAGCGGGAACCGGTTGCCGGAGAGGTCCTCGGGGTCGAGGGCCTGGCCGTCGAGGGTGATGGAGCGCAGCTCAGCGGGTTTCAGCTCGACGAAGGAGTCCCCGTCCGCGCGCGCGGTGAACTGTATGACGCTCCGGGAGCCGAAGATCTCCTCCCCGTTCCGCTCCGGGGCTTCGGCCCCGGTCGTCAGGTCGAGGGCGATCGTGTAGCGGTGGACGTCGAGTAGTCGGGCTCGGGCCTGCGCTTCGTCGCGCGTGAGTACGGGCATGGGGGCCATGCTGCCTGATGAGGGTCGGTTCGCACACGGGGTAATGGTTCCGCTCTGAGCGCACGGGTGCCCGAGGTGGCCGGGATCCGCCGGAGAGGTCCCGGTCGCCTTCCGCCGGCTCCCCCGGCCCGCGGGATCCGGTGGGCCCGCAGGTCGTCCGGCGGCTCGCCCGGGTCGGGGGCCGCGGGTCACGGGGCCCGGCGGATCCGGGCCCGCGCGGGGCCGTGGACCCGGGCTCGGCGGGCGCTACCCGCGGTGGTCCGAGGCGACCCTCACGGGCTCGGCGGCCTTGGCGGGCTTCGCGGCGTCCGGGTTGGCGGCGATCGTCTCGTGGTGGCGGATCACCTCGGCGATGATGAAGTTCAGCAGCTTCTCCGCGAACGCCGGATCCAGCTTGGCGCTCTCCGCGAGCTGGCGCAGCCGCTCGATCTGGCGGGCCTCGCGGGCGGGGTCGGCGGGCGGCAGCTGGTGCTGGGCCTTGAGGTGTCCGACCTGCTGGGTGCATTTGAAGCGCTCGGCGAGCATATGGACGACGGCCGCGTCGATGTTGTCGATGCTCCCGCGCAGCCGGTCGAGCTCCGCGCGGACGCTGTCGTCGATCTCCCTGGTGGTCATGGTGATCGAGCTTACGGTGCGCGGGCCGGCCGGGGGCGCCGCGGGTGGTTCCGGGTCGCCTCGGCCACGGACGCGCACGAGGGGGCCAGCGGGTCGCGGGTGACGGGGGCCGTGCCCCGCGGCGGGCCGGGAAGCCGAGGGCCTTCGTGTGAGGGCCGGCGCGCGCGAAGGCCGTCGGCTGTCCGCGGACCGGGCCGAAGTGGTCCGGGCCGGAGTGGTCCGAGGCGGGGCGGACTGGTCCGAGGCGGGGCGGGGCGGGGGCAGGGCGGAAAGCGGGGGCGGGGCGGTGGACCCGGACGTCCGCCGCCCGCCCCTCAACGAACGTGGTCCGGCTCCGTCAGAGCGTCGCCGCCGCGGCCCTGATCACCGCGGCGAAGTGCGAGACCTGGGTGTAGACGCCCGGATAGTTCGGCCGGGCGCAGCCCTCGCCCCAGCTCACGATGCCGACCTGGACCCACGCGTTGGCGTCGTCCTTGCGGAACATCGGCCCGCCGGAGTCGCCCTGGCAGGTGTCGACCCCGCCACGGGGAAGGCCCGCGCAGAGTTCCTCGTTGGCGACGAGGCCCGGATACGCCTGTCGGCAGGAGGCGTCGGAGACGAAGGGGACCTGCGCCTTGAGCAGGTAACGCTGCTGTGCGCCGCCCTCGCGGGCCGCGCCCCAGCCTGCGACGGTGAAGGTGCCGCTGTCGTACGCGTTCGTATCGGCGATCTTCAGGGTCGGGAGGTTGATCGGCCTGGCGAGCTTGATCAGCGCCCAGTCCTTGCCGGTGCCGTTGTAGCCGGGGGCCTGGAGGACCTTGGTCGACCTGACCTTGACGGCGCTGCCGCTCTGGAGGTCGACGACTCCGGCGGTGGCGGTGATGGAGGTGTTGTTGCCGGAACCGCTCACGCAGTGCGCCGCGGTGAGCACGATCTGCTGGCTGTAGAGCGCGCCGCCGCAGCCCATGGAGAGCCGGACCATGAAGGGGAACTCGCCCTGGGCCGCGCGGGTGCCGCCGACGACGGGGGCCGGGGCGGCCGACGCCGAGGTGGGCTGGAGGCTGACGGCGGCGAGGACGACGGCGCCTGCCGCGGCGCATCTCTTGAGCATGCCGAGGATCTTCAACGGGCTGCCTTTCGTGGGGGGTTCGGTCTGACGCCGGAGCCGTACCCAGGAAGCGCGCGGTGCATGACACCACACATCTGTCATGAGCCCGACAAGGCGTGATCGGGATTATGGAGAGTGCGCCGACGGGGCCGCAAGGAGCACTTTTCGGCCAGCGAGACGGCATGTCACGGGCGCGGACCGGCCCCGCCCGCCCCGTAGAGTTGAGTACGGGCCGACCGTCGTACAGGGGGTACGGAACGTGGTGGCGAAGGGCAGCGGTGGCAGCGGCACGGAGGCCGTACGCGGCTATCCGCACCTTGACACCGTCCGGGCCGCCATCACGGCGCTGCACCGGCGGCTGACACCCGAGGGCGTGCTCTCCTACGGGCCGAGCGTGCTCCCGGCCGATGTGGCCTTCTCCGACCTGGACGACCTTCATCTCGGGGCGCAGCGGGTCGCCCGTGCGCTGGTCCAGCATCTGCGGCTGCCGGACGCGCGGATGATCGTGAGCTTCCGCGAGATGGAGCACGCGGCGAGCGTGGAGCTGGCGGCCGGACCGGAGTACTTCATCGAGCTGAACGACCGCTTCCGCACCCATCGCAGGGACATCGGCGCGGCTCTCGCGCACGAGATCACCCATGTGCTGCTGCACCGGCTCGGACTGGCCTTCCCCACCGTCCGCGACAACGAGATCCTCACCGACACGGTGACCACGTATCTCGGGGCGGGCTGGCTGCTGCTCGACGCCTTCCGGGAGGACGGGGTGTCCAGCCAGAGACTGGGCTATCTCACGCCCGAGGAGTTCGGCTACGTCCTCGCCAAGAGGGCGCTCGTCTTCGACGAGGACCCCTCGCCCTGGTTCACCAGCCCGCAGGGGTACACCGCGTACACCAAGGGCCGCGCCCACGCGCTGCACGACTGCCGGCAGCCGCCCCTCACCACGGCGGGCTGGGCGGGCCGGCACCGCTACGCCAAGGACCGGCGTCACGCGCTCGAGAACGCGGGCCGGACACAGGGGTACGGGCAGGGGCGGGCGCGGGGGCACGACCACGGGCGCGGGCCCGTACCGGAGGGCGGCCCGGCCGTCGCGTACGCCTTCGAGGACGGGCCGGACGGTCTGCGGGTCTCCTTCCCCTGCCCCACCTGCCATCAGCGCATCCGGATTCCCGTACGCGGACGGGTACGCGCCCGCTGCGGGCTGTGCCGCACGATTCTGGAATGCGACACCTGAGCGACGTCCGTAGCCTCGGCGCATGACGGAAGAGCCGACCACGGCGGTAGCCGAGTTGTTCACGGCGGTCCACGAGGGCGATGACGACGCCGTCGTCAGGCTGTTGAGGGACGGGGTCCCCGCCGACTCCGCCGACGAGGACGGGCAGACCCCTCTGTATCTGGCGGCCCTCCAGAACGACCTCGGCATCGTGCGGCTGCTGCTCGCGGCGGGCGCGCGGCCTGAACGTCCCAGCGGCTTCGGCGGCGGTGATCTGCCGCTGTGCGGGGCCGCCGTCGGCGGTCACACGCAGGTGGTACGGGCGCTCCTCGCCGCGGGCGCCCGGCCGGACACCCCCGAGTCGATGGGCTCCACCGCGATGTCCTGGGCGGTGCGGCAGGGGTACGCGACCACGGTCCGCGCTCTCCTGGAACACGGCGCCGACCCCGACGCGACCGGACCGCACGGCGAACCGCCACTGGTGTCGGCCGCGCGCCGGGGCTCGCCCGGGACCGTACGGGCGCTCCTCGACCACGGCGCGGGCGCGAAGGAGGCGGCGCTCGCCGAGGCCCGGAGATGGCTCGCGCTGGATGTCGAGGAGGAGCTGCGCGGGGAGTTGGTGGAGTTGTACGGCGTGAATCCGCGCGGCGAGGAGCGCGAGACCGTCTCCCGGCGGATCGAGGAGGACGGCGGGGTGACCGTCGTCGTCGAAGTGCTGCGGGACGGCGTGCCCGCCGCGGGCGATGAGCGCCAGACGGGTCACGCCGCGATCGCGACCCTGCTGGAGAACGGGCTGGGGACGCGGACCTCGTACGCGGAGCTGGCCGGGCGGGCGCTGGGCTGCGGCGATCCCACGCATGACAACTGGACCGAGCAGGTCATGGCGTTGTGGCGGCGCGGCGACGAGGAGACCTTCCAGGCGGCGGCCGCGTGGTGCGCGAGCGGTGATCCGGTGCGGCGGGCGTTCGCGGCCGATGTGCTGGGGCGGTTGGGGCTCCCCGAGTCCGGGCGGGACGGCGGGCGGGGGCCGTTCGGGGCGCGGGCGGTTCCCCTGCTGCGCGAGCTGGCACGGGACGCTCGGGAGACCGTGCTCGTCAGGGCCGCGGTGCTCGCGCTCGGGCGCCATGGCGATCCGGCCGCGCTGCCGGAGGTCCTGCGCCATGCCGGACACACGGAGGCGGAGGTGCGGGAGCGGGTGGCGGTGGCGCTCTCCGGGCTCGTACCGGGTGATCACCCGGAGGGGGTCGGCGCGCTCATCGCGCTCAGCCGCGACCGGGAAGCGCGGGTCAGAATGCCCGCGGTCGCCGCGGTGGCGGGCCTCGACGCGGACACGCCCCGGATCCGGGAGGCGCTGGCGGACCGGCTCGGCGACTCCGACACCGCGACGGCCGCGGAGGCGGCGGCGGGGCTGGCGAAGCGGCGGGATCCGCGTGCGGTGCCGGTGCTGGCGCGAATGCTGGCGGACGAGGACCCGAAGGGGCCCGCGCGGGAGACGGCACTGGCAGCGGTGGAGTGGATCCAGGACGAGAAGGCGCGGGTGTGGCTGGGCGGGATCGCGCCGAGGTGCCGCTAGCGGGTGCGGCGTTCGGGGTGCGAACCCCGCCTCACCGGACTCCGGACACCAGACTCCGGACTCTGGACTCTGGACGCCACACACCAGGCTCCGGACGCCGGGCCCCGGGCACCGCGCACCGGACGCCGGGCTCGTGCCGGGGGCTCCACCCGGTGCGGGACCCGGTCTCGCGACCCCAAAGCCGGCTCCCCGAGGCTCCCGACCCTCGCCCCGAGACCCGCGCCCCGAGACCCGCGACTCGACCGCGCGCGGCTGAAATCCGCGGGCGCGCACGCATCCGTGAGGCTGGCGGGACAACAGTGGGACGTGGGGGGAATGAGGCAGACACGATGAGGGATTTCACCGCATGGGCCGCGTCCGGCGCGGGTAGGCTCGGGCGGCCGGGAGCAGGGCCGACGGGTCTGGGGGATTGTGGGCGAACGTGAGGCCGGGCGGGGAGGGCTTGGATCACGTTTGCGCCGAAATTTCGGGAATGCCTTGCGCCGGCCGTCAGCTTGGGCCGATTATCGCGTCTCGTCCGAAGAATTCCCGCTATCAAGCGGACGGTGTTCCTGATTCTCCGCCTGCCCACGTTCAGGCCCGATGTGCTCCCGGTCCCTCCCGGCCGGACCCGGCCGCCCGTGTGCGGCGAGCAGCCCTGTGTTCGCCATCGCCCGTCCCGTACGCGGCCTGCCACCAGTTGATCTCCTGCTGAGGACCCTCATGTACAGCCCGCTCACTCAAACCGTGCCGGCGACGCCTTGCGCGCCCGGCCCCGTTCGCACCGGCGTCTTAGGCCCGGCGGCCGGTTCGCGCCCACCGGGCGGCACCGGCCGCCGTCCCTTCGCGATGCCGATCGCGGGGACGCGCTGATGGCGGCGGGGGCGCCGCTGTTCGATCCGGCGGGCTTCGACACGGCCCTGCGCCCGGCGCTGGACGATGTACGCGCCGGACGGTGGCTCGCGATGCGGGATCTGTTGCACTCCACCACCACCTGGGGGTCGTGGACGTCACGGAGTCAGATCCTGGCGGCGGCGGCCGCGACCGGTGACACCGTCGAGGCATGGGCCCAGGAGGAGCCGCGCTCCTACCCGGCCCGGATGATGCAGGCCCGCGTGGAGGTGCAGCGCGCCCTCAACGCCCACCGCGAGAAGGACCGGGACGCGGTCGCCCAGGCCCAACGCGCCCGGCTGACCTGCAAATTCGCCGCACGCGCCCATCCGACCGACCCGGTCCCGTGGCTGGGACTGCTCACCCTGGCCCAGGTGGACTCGCCGGAGGAGTACCGGCGGCGGCCCGAGCACCGGATCAGCGCATGGGAACGGCCCCTGCCGTCGGGACCGTGGGGTCTGCTGTCGGCCGTACTCGAACGCGACCGGGGCAACCGGGAAGCCTGGCACCGGCTGCTCCAGTCGCTCCAGGCGTACCGCCAGAACACCTCGGACTTCGCACGCTGGGTCTCCTCCTGGGCACAGCCCGGATCCCCCCTGGCGGTGATCCCCCTGTACGTCTACGCGGACATCTACCGCAGCCGCCAGGAGAGCGGTCAGCTCACGCCTCTGTTCTGGACCACCGACCCGGTCTCGTACTACACGAAGAACGCCCTGGAGCGCTGGTTCGTCCACGCCGACAGCACCACATGGTCGCCCCTCGATCTCAACTACCTTGCCCAGGCGCTGCATTCGGGCGGTTTCGGTGAGGAGGCGTGCGCGGAGGTGTTCCAGGCGATCGGCTCCTGCGCGACCCCCGCCCCCTGGCGGTTCATCGCCGACGCGCCCGAACGGTGGCAGGAGGAGTTCCTCCGTGCCCGTCAGCGCTGCTTGAAGGACTCCTAGAAGGCCGGCCCGCGAGCCGACCGGCCGCGCCGACCGTACCGCTCTCCTCTCCGTTCTCCGTCCCGCGACCACCGGACGGACCACCCCGCACTCCTCCCGCCCCTTCCATCCCTTCTACCCCTTTCATCGCTTACATCCGTTCCACTCCCTTCGCTCCCCCTTTGGAGGTAGTTCACTTGTCCCCCGCGATATCCGGCAACGGCGTCCCCAGCGACGAGGAAATCCTCAGAAGCCTCGGCTACAAGCCCGAACTCGCCCGGCGCATGGGCCCGTTCGGCAACTTCGCCCTCAGCTTCTCCATCATCTCGATCCTGTCCGGCTGTATGACCCTCTTCGGCTTCGGCCTCGCCACCGGCGGTCCCGCCGTCATGCTGTGGGGCTGGGCCTTCGTCGGCCTGATGGTGCTGGCCGTCGGCGCAGCGCTCGCCGAGGTCACCTCCGCCTACCCGGTCTCCGGGGCCCTCTACTACATGGCGAGCCGGCTCGGCGGCCCGCGCTGGGGCTATGTCACGGGCTGGTTCAACCTTCTGGGGCTCCTCGGCGGCATGGCGGGCGGCTGCTACGGCTCCGCCCTGTTCATCGGCGCGTGGCTCAATCTCCAATGGGGCATAACCCCCACTCCGGAGAGCACGCTCCTCATCTTCGGCTGCATCCTGCTGCTTCTGGCCATGCTCAATCTCTTCGGCGTGCGGCTGGTCAGCATCCTCAACTCGATCAGCGTGTGGTGGCATCTCGGCGGTGTCGCGGTCATCGTCGGCGCGCTCGCCATCGTGCCCTCGCACCACCAGTCCGCCGGATTCGTCTTCGGGCACTTCTCCAACGAGACCGGGTGGAGCAACCCGCTCTACGTCGGGCTGCTGGGCCTGCTGCTCGCCCAGTACACCTTCAGCGGCTACGACGCCTCCGCGCATCTCAGCGAAGAGACGACACACGCCCAGGTCAGCGCCGCCCGTGGCATCGTCCGCTCGATCTTCCTGTCCTGGATCGTCGGCTTCGCGCTCCTCGCGGGAATGCTCTTCGCCATCCAGGACTACGCCGGCACCATGGCCAGCGAGACCGGAGTCCCCCCGGCGCAGATCTTCCTCGACGCGCTCGGGCCCGCCTCGGCGAAGGCCCTGCTGCTGGTCATCATCGTGGCGCAGCTCTTCTGCGCGAACGCGGGCCTCGCCTCCGCCTCGCGCATGGTCTTCGCGTTCTCCCGTGACGGAGCCCTGCCGTTCTCCCGCACCTGGCGCCGGCTGAGCACCCGCACCCGGACCCCCGTGCCGGCGGTGTGGCTGGCCGTGGCCGTCCCCTTCGTCCTCGCCCTGCCGTCGCTGTACTCCACGACCGCGTACACCGCCATCGTCTCGATCAACGTCATCGGCATCACTCCCGCGTACGCCATCCCCGTCTATCTCCGGCTGCGCGCCGGAAAGCGGTTCACTCCGGGGCCGTGGCATCTGGGCAAGTGGAGCAGGCCGATCGGCTGGACGGCCGTCGTCTGGGTCGGTTTCGTCACCGTGCTGTTCTGTCTGCCGCCCGTCAGCCCCATCACCACCGCGACGTTCAACTACGCGCCCATCGCCCTGCTGGTCGTCCTGGCCCTGGCGGGCATCCTGTGGAAGGCCCGCGGCAAGCGCACCTACGAGATCCCGTACGGGACCGAGGACGAGCGCGACCGCATGGCGGAGGACCTCGTATGACCGGCGGTCCCCGGTCGCGGATCGCCGAGGCCCCGGTGATGCCCGCCGGACGGACCGTCTCCTTCAGGGATCTGGTGCTGCTGGCCGAGAGCGGAGCCGTGGACTCCGTGTATCTGGCCGTCCCCGACATGCAGGGCCGTCTCAAGGGGAAGCTGTTCAGCCCCGCCCACTTCCTCGACCATGTGGTGCCCGACGGGGCCGGAATGTGCGCGTATCTCCTCGCCACGGATGTGGACATGCGTCAGCTGGACGGATACGCGGTGGCCTCGTGGGACACCGGGTACGGGGACATGGAGGTGCGTCCCGATCCCGGCGCCGTGCATGTGCTCCCCTGGCTGCCGCGGACGGCCCTCGTCTTCGGCGATGCCTTCGGCGACGACGGGCAGCCGCTCGCCGTCGCGCCGCGCCGGATCCTCCGTTCGGTGGTGGACCGGCTCGCGGGGCAGGGGCTGACCGCGAGCGTGGGGCTGGAGACGGAGTTCGTGCTGTTCCACGGCACGTACGCCGCCATCCGCGGCGGTGACTACCGGGAGCTGGAGCCGGTGAGCAGCCGCAGCCAGGACTACGCCCTCGATCATCCCGAGCGGGTGGCCTCGTTCCTGGGGGATCTGCGGAGGGCGCTCGCGGGGGCCGGGCTGCCGGTCGAGGCCGTCAAGACCGAGGGTGCGCCGGGGCAGGTGGAGGTCACGTTCCCGCACGGCGATCCGCTCCTCGCGGCGGACGCGCATCTGCTGTTCAAGCAGGCGACGCGGACTCTCGGTGAACGGGCCGGGCTCGCACCGACGTTCATGGCGGCTCCGCTGAGCGGCACGGGCAGTGGCTGCCATATCCATCTGTCGCTGGGGCTCGCCGGTGGCGAACTGTTCGCGCGGGACGACGACCGAACCCCTGATGCGGTACGCCACGCCGTCGGCGGACTGCTTCAGGCGCTGCCGCGTCTCGCCCCGCTGTACGCGCCCACGGTGAACTCGTACAAGCGTTTCGACGCGCGGGCCTACGCGCCGACGAACTTCACCTGGGGGCGTGACAACCGCAGTTGTGCGGTGCGGCTCGTCGGCCGGGGCGACCGTCACCATCTGGAGATCCGGCTGCCGGGCGCCGACGCCAATCCGTATCTGGCGCTGGCGGCCGTGCTCGGCGCTGTGCTGTACGGACTGGACGACAAGATCGATCCGCCGCCCGAACAGGTCGGAAGCGCGTATGCGCATGCGTCGGGGGTGGCGGCCACGCCGGTGGCATGGACGGCTCGGCCGGTGCCGACGTCGCTCGACGAAGCCGTCCGCGACTTCGACGCCGGACTCGTGGAGGAGTTACTGGGGCCCGGTATCGCCGAGCACTACGCCCAGGCGGCACGGCATGAGAGTGCGGCGCATCGGACGGAGGTGACGGATGTGGACCGGCGGCGCGGATTCGACACGGCGTGACAGGGTCGTGATCCGGACGCGGGTCCTGGTCCGGGCCTGATACGGGCCCGGTACGGGTGGCGGCGCGACCGGTACGGGTGGCGGCCGCCCCCTGGCCCCCGGCCTGCCGGCCGGGGGCTGCCGGGGGCGGCTGGGCCTGATCTTCAACCGGTCGACCGGGACCGAGCGGTCCTACGACCGCCTACGACCGCTGAGCCGCCGCCGAATCCCCCGCGGCTCAGCGCACGATGCCCTGAGCACGGGCCGCCTTCAGCCAGGCCGGGAACTCTCCGACGAGCCGGTCGTACAGTTCGGCGTCCGGCACGCGCCGGGGGTCGAGGCCCGCGTGGAAGAAACCGGCGTTGTCGACGGGCCGCTTGGCCGGTACGGCCAGCTCGTCGAGCTTGCGCAGGAAGTCGAACTGCTTGCTGTGCGTGTCACCGAATCCTATGAACTGCCAGAACATCGGCAGCTTCGCCGCCTTGCACACATAGCGCTCGGCCGCGAGCTTGTTGATCGGGCCTCCGTCCGTCTGGAAGACGACGAGTGCCGGTGCGGTGGAACCGCTGTCGAGGTAGTGGTCGATGACCGCGTCCATCGCCAGGTGGTAGCTGGTCTTGCCCATGTGCCCGAGGCCCGCGACGATCCGGTCGATCCGGCCGTGGTGGTTCTCCAGCGCGATCTCCGTGACCGCGTCGATGTCGGTGGAGAAGAAGACCGTGGGCACCCGTCCGTCGTCGTCGAGGTTGGCCGAGAGCCCGAGCACCCGGTCCGCGAGCGCCTGCACGCTGCCATCCTTGTAGTACGGCCTCATCGAGCCGGAGTAGTCGACCACCAGATAGACGGCGGCTCGCTCGTCCCCGAGACCGTGTTTCCGCAAGGACACGCCCGCGGACTTGTAGAGGCTGACCAGCGCGGGCGCCTTCTCCTCGACCTTGCGAAGGCTGATGGCCGGTCCCCCGGCGGTGGGCCATGCGGCCATGATCGCTGCTCCGTTCCGTGCCCTGCTCCGTACCGTGCCCTGCTCGGCGGTCCGCCGGGCGAAGTCGCCCTCCGGAAAAGGAGGTCGGCCATGCGCCATGCGCTATGCGCTAATCGACGGGTATGCCGAGATTACGTCACGGGTACGACAGCGGCACCGGGATCGGCGCTTCCCGTGGATCACCGGCAGCGGTCGGGCCGCTGCTGCCGCAAGGGCCTCGCGGGCGGGAACGACACCGGCGCGGGGCACGCCGCAGGGACCGGGGGCCGGGCCGGGAGCGCGTGGCCCGCGCCGGCACATGCTGCGGCGCCCACCCGAGACCTGGTCGGGGACTGGGCGGGCGCCGCATGGTGTTCCGTACGCCGTTGTACGGGACGTTCACCGGTGCGCGTGAGGGCTCGGTCGGACGGCCCGGACCTCAGCGCACCGTCGAGCCGTCAGACCGTCAGCGCGCGGTCGGTCGGGCGGATCGGGGCCGGGAGTTCGCTCGTGCCGGTCAGATAGCGGTCGACCCCGCGCGCCGCCGAGCGGCCCTCGGCGATCGCCCACACGATCAACGACTGGCCGCGGCCCGCGTCACCCGCGACGTACACGCCGTCGACGTTGGTCGCGTACTCCGCGTCGCGCGCGACGTTGCCGCGCTCGTCCAGCTCCAGACCGAACTGCCGGACCAGGCCGTTCTCCTGGTCGGTGCCGGTGAATCCCATCGCCAGGGTGACGAGCTGAGCCGGGATCCTGCGCTCGGTGCCGGGCTTCTGCGTCAGCTTGCCGCCGCTGAACTCGACCTCGATCAGATGCAGGTACTGGACGTTCCCGTCCTCGTCGCCCTCGAAGTGGGTGGTGGACACCGAGTAGACGCGCTCGCCGCCCTCCTCGTGTGCCGAGGTGACCTTGTAGAGCATCGGGAAGGTCGGCCAGGGCTGGCCGGCGCTCCGCTCGTCGCCCGGCCGGGGCATGATCTCCAGCTGGGTGACCGAGGCCGCGCCCTGCCGGTGGGCGGTGCCCACGCAGTCCGCGCCCGTGTCGCCGCCTCCGATGACGACGACGTGCTTGCCCTCGGCGGTGATCGGCGGGGCGACGAAGTCGCCCTCCTGCACCTTGTTGGCGAGCGGCAGATACTCCATCGCGAAGTGGATGCCGTTCAGCTCCCGGCCGGGGACGGGCAGATCGCGGGAGACCGTCGCACCGGCCGCGACGACCACCGCGTCGTACCGGCGGCGCAGCTTGGCCGCGTCGATGTCGCGGCCGATCTCCACCCCCGTACGGAACTTGGTGCCCTCCGCGCGCATCTGCTCGATGCGCCGGTTGATGTGGACCTTCTCCATCTTGAACTCGGGGATGCCGTACCTCAGCAGTCCGCCGATGCGGTCGGCCCGCTCGTACACGGCGACGGTGTGACCGGCCCTGGTCAGCTGCTGGGCGGCGGCGAGGCCGGCCGGGCCCGAGCCGATGACGGCGACGGTCTTGCCGGAGAGCCGGTCCGGCGGCTGCGGGGTGACGTCGCCGGAGTCCCACGCCTTGTCGATGATGGAGACTTCGACGTTCTTGATGGTGACGGCGGGCTGGTTGATGCCGAGCACACAGGCCGACTCGCAGGGCGCGGGGCAGAGCCGTCCGGTGAACTCGGGGAAGTTGTTCGTCGCGTGCAGGCGCTCCGAGGCGGCTGCCCAGTCCTCGCGGTAGGCGTAGTCGTTCCACTCGGGGATGAGGTTCCCGAGCGGACAGCCGTTGTGGCAGAACGGGATGCCGCAGTCCATGCAGCGGCCGGCCTGCTTGCTGATGATCGGCAGCAGGGAGCCCGGAACGTAGACCTCGTTCCAGTCCTTGAGACGCTCGTCCACGGGACGGGTCGTGGCGACCTCGCGCCCGGTGGTCAGGAAGCCCTTGGGGTCAGCCATTGATCGCCGCCTCCATCATCTTCTCGGTGGTCTCCTGGTCGGAGAGACCGGCGAGCTCAGCGGCGTCCTTGGCGGCGAGCACTGCCTTGTACGTGGATGGGATGATCTTGCTGAACCGGTCGGCGTTCGCGGACCAGTCGGCGAGGAGCGTCAGGGCGACGGTGGAGCCCGTCTCCTCCTGGTGGCGGCGCACGACGTCGTGCAGCCACGCCTTGTCGGTGTCGGTGAGGGTCTCGATCGCCTGGAGGTTGCCGGGGTTGACGTTGTCCCGGTCGAGGTCGACGACATAGGCGATGCCGCCGGACATGCCGGCCGCGAAGTTGCGTCCGGTCTCACCGAGCACCACCGCGTGACCGCCGGTCATGTACTCGCAGCCGTGGTCGCCGACGCCCTCCGACACGACGGTGGCGCCGGAGTTGCGGACGCAGAACCGTTCGCCGGTTCGGCCGCGCAGGAAAAGTTCGCCGCCGGTCGCTCCGTACGCGATGGTGTTGCCCGCGATGGTGGAGTACTCGGCCAGATGGTCCGCGCTCCGGTCGGGGCGGACGATCACCCGGCCGCCGGAGAGGCCCTTGCCGACGTAGTCGTTGGCGTCGCCTTCGAGGCGCAGGGTGACCCCGCGGGGGACGAAGGCGCCGAAGGACTGGCCGGCCGAGCCGGTGAAGGTGATGTCGATGGTGTCGTCGGACAGTCCCGCGCCCCCGAACCTCCGGGTCACCTCGTGGCCGAGCATCGTGCCGACGGTCCGGTTGATGTTGCGGATGGCGACCTGGGCGCGCACCGGCTGGGCCGCCTCGGCGGACGTGGCGTTCAGCGCGTCGGCGGCGAGCTTGATCAGCTCGTTGTCGAGCGCCTTCTCCAGTCCGTGGTCCTGCTCGACGAGGGCGTGGCGTACCGCGCCGTCGGGCAGTTCGGGCACGTGGAAGAGCGGGGTCAGATCGAGCCCCTGGGCCTTGAAGTGCTTCACCGCCCGCTCGGTGTCGAGGATCTCGGCGTGGCCGACGGCCTCTTCCAGCGTACGGAAGCCCAGTTCGGCCAGGAGTTCGCGGACCTCCTCGGCGACGAACTCGAAGAAGTTGACGACGTACTCGGCCTTGCCGGAGAACCGCTCGCGCAGCACCGGGTTCTGGGTGGCGATGCCGACCGGGCAGGTGTCCAGATGGCAGACGCGCATCATGACGCAGCCGGAGACGACGAGCGGCGCGGTCGCGAAACCGAACTCCTCGGCTCCGAGCAGCGCGGCGATGACGACGTCGCGGCCGGTCTTGAGCTGTCCGTCGGTCTGGACGACGATCCGGTCGCGCAACCCGTTGAGCAGCAGGGTCTGCTGGGTCTCGGCGAGCCCGAGCTCCCAGGGTCCGCCCGCGTGCTTGAGGCTCGTCAGGGGTGACGCGCCCGTGCCGCCGTCGTGTCCGGAGATGAGGACCACGTCGGCGTGCGCCTTGGAGACGCCGGCGGCGACGGTGCCGACGCCGACCTCGGAGACCAGCTTGACGTGGATCCGGGCCTTCGGGTTGGCGTTCTTGAGGTCGTGGATCAGCTGGGCGAGATCCTCGATGGAGTAGATGTCGTGGTGCGGCGGCGGGGAGATCAGGCCGACGCCCGGAGTGGAGTGCCGGGTCCTGGCCACCCACGGGTAGACCTTGTGGCCGGGCAGCTGACCGCCCTCGCCGGGCTTGGCGCCCTGCGCCATCTTGATCTGGATGTCGTCGGCGTTGACCAGGTACTCGCTCGTCACGCCGAAGCGGCCGGAGGCGACCTGCTTGATGCTGGAACGGCGCTCGGGGTCGTAGAGCCGGTCGGCGTCCTCGCCGCCCTCGCCGGTGTTGGACTTGCCGCCCAGCCGGTTCATGGCGACGGCGAGGGTCTCGTGCGCCTCGCGGGAGATGGATCCGTAACTCATCGCGCCGGTCGAGAACCGCTTGACGATCTCGGCGGCGGGCTCGACCTCGTCCAGCGGGATCGGCTCCCGGCCGGAGGCGAATCCGAACAGGCCGCGGAGCGTCATCAGCCGCTCGGACTGCTCGTTCACCCGGTCCGTGTACTGCTTGAAGATGTCGTAGCGGCGGTTGCGGGTGGAGTGCTGGAGGCGGAAGACCGTCTCCGGGTCGAAGAGGTGGGGCTCGCCCTCGCGGCGCCACTGGTACTCGCCGCCGATCTCCAGCGCGCGGTGCGCCGGGGCGATGCCGGAGGCCGGGTACGCCTTGGCGTGCCGGGCGGCGACCTCGTCGGCGACGACTGACAGGCCCGCGCCGCCGATCTTGCTGGCGGTGCCGTTGAAGTACGTGTGGACGAAGGACTCGTCGAGCCCGATAGCCTCGAAGACCTGCGCGCCTCGGTAGGAGGCGACGGTGGAGATGCCCATCTTGGACATGACCTTCAGCACGCCCTTGCCGAGGGCGTGGATCAGGTTGCGGATGGCCTGCTCGGTCTCGACGCCCTCGATGAAGTTCCCGGCGCGGACGAGGTCCTCGACGGACTCCATCGCGAGATACGGGTTGACGGCGGCGGCGCCGTAGCCGATGAGCAGCGCGACATGGTGCACCTCGCGCACATCGCCGGCCTCGACGAGCAGCCCGACCTGGGTGCGCTGCTTGGTCGCGATGAGGTGGTGGTGCACGGCGGAGGTGAGCAGCAACGACGGGATCGGCGCGTGCTCGGCGTCCGAGTGCCGGTCGGAGAGCACGACCAGCCGGACGCCGTCCTCGATGGCCGCGTCCACCTCGGCGCAGACGGCCTCGATACGGGCGGCCAGCGCTTCGCCGCCGCCGCCGACGCGGTAGAGGCCGGAGAGCGTCGCCGCCTTCATGCCGGGCATGTCGCCGTCGGCGTTGATGTGGATGAGCTTGGCCAGCTCGTCGTTGTCGATCACCGGGAAGGGGAGGGTGACGCTGCGGCAGGAGGCCGCGGTCGGCTCCAGCAGATTCCCGGCGGGGCCGAGGGAGGAGTGCAGCGAGGTGACCAGTTCCTCGCGGATGGCGTCCAGCGGCGGGTTGGTGACCTGGGCGAACAGCTGGGTGAAGTAGTCGAAGAGCAGCCGTGGCCGCTCGGAGAGGGCGGCGATCGGGGAGTCCGTGCCCATGGAGCCCAGCGGTTCGCCGCCGGTCCGGGCCATCGGGGCGAGGATGACGCGCAGCTCTTCCTCGGTGTAGCCGAAGGTCTGCTGGCGGCGGGTGACCGAGGCGTGGGTGTGCACGATGTGCTCGCGCTCGGGCAGGTCCTCCAGCTCGATGATCCCGGCTTCGAGCCACTCCGCGTAGGGATTCTCGGCGGCGAGGGTGGACTTGATCTCGTCGTCCTCGATGATGCGGTGCTCGGCGGTGTCGACGAGGAACATCCGGCCGGGCTGGAGCCGTCCCTTGCGTACGACCCTGGCGGGGTCGATGTCGAGCACGCCGACCTCGGAGGAGAGCACCACGAGTCCGTCGTCGGTGACCCAGTACCGTCCGGGCCGCAGTCCGTTGCGGTCGAGGACCGCGCCGACCTGGGTGCCGTCGGTGAAGGTCACGCAGGCGGGACCGTCCCAGGGCTCCATCATCGCGGAGTGGAACTGGTAGAAGGCGCGCCGGGCCGGGTCCATGGAGTCATGGTTCTCCCATGCCTCGGGGACCATCATCAGCACGGAGTGCGGCAGCGAACGGCCGCCGAGGTGGAGCAGCTCCAGCACCTCGTCGAAGGAGGCGGAGTCGGAGGCGTCCGGTGTGCAGACGGGGAAGATCCGCTCCAGCTCGCCGCCGAAGAGCCCGGAGACCAGCTGGGACTCGCGGGCGCGCATCCAGTTGCGGTTGCCCTTGACCGTGTTGATCTCGCCGTTGTGGGCGACGAAGCGGTAGGGGTGGGCCAGCGGCCAGCTCGGGAAGGTGTTCGTCGAGAACCGCGAGTGGACGAGCGCGACGGCGGTGGCGCAGCGCCGGTCGGAGAGGTCCGGGAAGAAGGGCTCCAGCTGGCCGGTGGTCAGCATGCCCTTGTAGACGATGGTGCGCGCCGACAGGGAGGGGAAGTAGACCCCGGCCTCGCGCTCGGCGCGCTTGCGCAGGACGAACGCCTTGCGGTCGAGCGCGATGCCGGTGCTCGTTCCGTCGCTCACGAAGAGCTGGCGGAAGACCGGCATGGTGGCGCGGGCGCCGTTGCCGAGGAGATCGGGGGTGACGGGGACCTCGCGCCAGCCGAGGACGGTGAGCCCTTCCTCGCCCGCGAGCGTCTCGATGCGCGAGACGGCGTCGGCGGTGCCGTCCTCGGGGAGGAAGGCGATGCCGACGGCGTACGCCCCTGCCTCGGGGAGCTCGAATCCGCTGACTTCCCGGAGGAACGCGTCCGGTACCTGGAGCAGGATCCCGGCGCCGTCCCCCGAGTCGGGCTCAGAGCCGGTGGCACCGCGGTGTTCGAGGTTCCGCAGTACCGTCAGCGCCTGTTCCACCAGCTCATGGCTGGCAACACCGGTCAGGGTGGCCACGAACCCGACACCGCAGGCATCGTGTTCGTTACGGGGGTCGTACATCCCCTGGGGGGCGGGGCGACCGTCCATGGGCGACCAGGCGTCGAAACGCATCGGCTCTCCCGTCGTCGTCGTGGCATGTGCTGGTGCCGAGGGACGACGTTGGCCCTCTGCGGAGAAATTCCGTGCAGGTTACATGATGGAATGCTTCTCGAAAAGCGGATTACTCATTCCAACATGCGGACGCCGTAATGGCTCGGTCGAGGATTTCCGCCGGACAGATCGGCATCTACGGGACCGGTCGCGTACCCAGGGCTTCATTGCCCGAATCGCCCTCGGCTCATGCCCCGAGATGAAGGACTCGAAACCGCGGTGTTACGGCTGTCTTCCCGGCGCCATGCCCAGTCTCTCACCGTGACCGGAGTACGGCTTCGGGACGTACATCACAGCCGGGCCCGCGGGGGCGGGGCTCCGGCGTCCGGGCGAGGGCGGGCCCGTGCATCCTGCCGGGGCTCCGCCCCGCACCGGCGAAGGCATTGGCGCCAAGCGTACGGGACCGGCCTGTGAAACGGGCCGGGGCGACCGCGCCGGGCCCGCCGACGATCGCGGGGCGGGGGGCCGAGCCTGGCCCGCCGACGATCGCGGGCAGGGGGCCGAGCCGGTGCCGGGGTGCGGAGGCGGGGGCGGCCCGCGTCCCGATTCGGCGTTCCGACACCGGCAGGCGGAAAGGGGCCGGGCGGCCTGAAACGCGACCGACCCGGCGGAAACCGACCTCGGCAGAGAAGGCGGCCGAGAAAGCCGGCGGTCGGCGGAGAGAAGCCCGCCGACCGCTGAGGCGCGGGGGCCGGGGCTGAGGCGCGGGGGCCGGGGCGGAGCCCCGGTCCGTGGGGACGACCCGGGCTGAGTCCCGGTGGGGAACGCCCCCTGCGGTCTTCCACGGGTCCGAGCCGGTGCCGGGGCGCGGAGCCCTCCGCGTGAGGCGCGAGGCGGGCCATGACGCCCACCGGCCGCCGCGCGACGGACGGGCCCGGCCCGCCGGGTCATGCCCCCGTCCGGATCGTCAGAGCGCCGCTCCGAACAGCACCCCGAGCCCGTACGTCACCGCCGCCGCCACACCGCCCAGCGCCAGCTGCCTCAGCCCGCTGTACCACCAGCTCCGCGCCGTCACCCGGGCCACCAGCGCCCCGCAGCCGAAGAGGCCCGCCAGCGCGAGCAGCACCGCCGGCCACAGCGCGTTCGCGCCGAGCAGATACGGCAGCACCGGCAGCAGCGCCCCGAGCGCGAACGCACCGAAGGAGGAGACCGCCGCCACGAGCGGTGACGGCAGATCGTCCGGGTCGACCCCCAGTTCCTCCCGCGCGTGGATCTCCAGCGCCTGCTCGGGATCCCTGGAGAGCTGCATCGCGACCTCGCGCGCCAGCTCGGGCTCGACGCCCCGCGCCACGTACAGCGCCGCCAGCTCCTCCATCTCGTCCACCGGGTGCTTGCGCAACTCCCGCCGCTCCACGTCCAGTTCCGCCTGGACCAGCTCCCGCTGCGAGGCGACCGAGGTGTACTCCCCCGCCGCCATCGAGAACGCGCCCGCGGCCAGCCCGGCGAGGCCCGTGATGACGATGGTCTGCTGCGACACCGCCCCGCCCGCGACACCGGTCATGAGGGCCAGGTTGGAGACCAGTCCGTCCATCGCGCCGAACACCGCGGGCCGCAGCCAGCCGCCGTTGACGTCACGGTGTGTGTGGTTGTCGCGGTGCGCCTCGTGCAGGGTCGCGCCGTTTTCGATGATGGACACAGTCTCCCCTTGCTCGGACGGCGGAGCCGTTCACCCCGCCACCCCCTTCGAACACCGTCGAAAGTACGCGCGATGTAAGGACCGCGCCAGCAAGGCAGGCCGTACTTACCTGGAGTCGAGCGGGTGACAATCGGGGTGACAGGGACGTTTCTCGGACTTGTCGCGCACCGCGCGTGGCACAGATGCAGGCACCAGGCTCGTGCGCGTGGAAGGGGCTCGCCCATGGAGTTGATCGCAGACGATCCCGCCGATTCCTCCGTACGCGCGGCGATCCCGCCGGCCGGGCCGCTCTCGCCGCTGCGGGACCGCGCGTACGGGGCCCTGCTCGGGCTGGCGGTCGGCGACGCCCTGGGCGCGCCCGCGGAGAACATGCGGCCGTCCGAGATCCGCCGCAGGTGGGGCCGTATCGAGGGCTTCGTGAACGACGACCCGGCCGGCACGGACGACACCGAGTACGCCATCTTCTCCGGCCTCCTGCTCGCCCGGCACGGCTCGGCCCTGACGTTGGCCCATGTGGAGAACGCCTGGCACCACTGGATCGCGGATCTGGACGAGGGCCCGTTCCGGGGCGCGGGGTTCAGCGAGCGCGGCACTCTGGAGAACCTCCGCCGTGGTCTCGCCGCCCCCATCTCGGCGCAGCACCGGCACGCCTGGAGCGACGGTCTGGCGATGCGGGCGGCGCCGTTCGGGGTCTTCGCGGCGGGCCGTCCGCTGGAGGCGGCCAGGCTGGTGGCGATCGACGGGACGGTCAGCCATGAGGGTGAGGGCATCTACGGCGGCCAGGCGGTCGCGGCCGGTGTGGCGGCGGCGATGGCGGGCGCGGGCCCGGCCGGGGTGATCGGCGCGGCTCTCTCGGTGATCCCGATGGACTCCTGGACGGCCCGCTCGCTGCGCCGAGGGGTCGTCGCCGCGCAGGGCGTCCACGAGAGCACGCTGGCCATGGAGCGGGCGGTCCGTTCCTCGGTCGTCATCGGCGGTTACCCGTGGACCGATCTCGCCCCGGAGGCGGTGGGGCTCGCCTTCGGCGCGTTCGCGGCGGCGCGCGGTGATTTCCGTACGTCGGTGCTGACGGCGGTCAACATGGGCCGTGACGCCGATACGACGGCGGCGGTGGCGGGCGCGCTCGCCGGGGCGGTGGCCGGCTCGTCGGCGATCCCCGCCGAATGGGCCTCGGCCATCGGCCCGGTTCGCGGGAGCTGTCTCCCCTCGATGAGGGGCCACCACATTCTGGATGTCGCGGACCTCCTCACTCCGGACGACGATCCGCTCACCCCGGACGACGATCCGGGGGAAGCGGCATGACCACGGAAGCGACGGACGGGCGCACGCCCGTCACGGACGGGCCCGGTCCACCACCGGAGCTCACGGCGACCGCCCCCGCCGACGGTGTGCCCTCCGGGCAGGGGGCCGGGGCCGCGCCTCTTCCCGGTGAAGGGATTCCTTCCGGAACGGGGGTTCCTCCCGGAGAGGGGTGCGCGCCGCACGACCACCCCGGCGGCACCGCGCCCGGCCCGCCCGCGGCGAAAACCCGCGTACCCACGGCGACGGACACCGCCCCGCAGCCGCCCGGCGCCCCGCCGACGGGCGGGCACGAGGCCACGCCGTCCGCCCTCCCAGGCGCACTCGAGCCGCACCGCGGGACCGGCGGTGCGGGGGGCGCGGCGCGGCATCACCGCCCGTTCCCGGTGCGCTCCGGCTCCGGGGCGCACCACGGGACCGTCACCGTGTACCTCCCCGGCGACGTCGCGCGGGCCGGGACGGGTCGGACGCCGGACGCGGCCACCACGGCCCCCGGCCCCGGCCCGTCCGCGAGGGTCCTGCGCGAACGTCCCGGCCCGCGCCGGGACGCCCGCGCGGCCCCCGGCCTCCACCCCCCTGAACGCCCCCTGTCCGCCCCGCACCCCGTCTCCGCACCCGAGCGCGACGCTCACCGCCCGAGCACGGCCCGCGCCCACACCCGCGCCGGCTCCGGCTCCGGCTCCGGCTCCCACACACGCGCCCACGCCCACGCGCGCCGCGAGCCGGGCAGCCCTTCGCTCCGTCCCGTCGAGGGCCTTCTGCTCGGGCTCGCCGCGGGCGACGCCGCCGGGTGGCCGGCCGCGCGGCACCGGGCCGCGCGAATGCCCGAATGGACGCGCCGGCTCACCCGTGAGCTGGACACCTTCGCCGAGCAGAACGCGACCACCACCCTTCCCGTCCCGATCGCCCTCAACCAGCCGCCCGAACCCCTCCGCCTCGGCCCGTCGGACGACGCCGAGTGGGCCGCTTTCACCGCGGAGACCGTGCTCACCGCGTGCGGCGGCCTCTTCGCGAGCCTGCCGCCGGAACGCCGTATGCGGGCGGCCGTGGACCTCGCCTGGAACTCCCTCGCGGGCGAGGTCGCGGCGGCGGCGGCCCGCGCGCCCGAGGTGGAGTCCGCCGTGCTCCCGCTGCGCGCCCGGATCTCCGTACGCGCGGGGCTGGGCAATCTCGCCACCGGCCTGCGGCCCCCGGCGACCGGCCACGACAACCCGCACTACTTCGACGACGCCGCCTGTGTACGGGCCGCCGTCCTCGCGGTCGTCCACCCCGGAGACCCGGCCGCCGCCGCCGCGCTCGCGGAGTTCGACGCGCGCTACACCCAGGACGGGGACGGGGTTCACGGCGCCCGTGCCATGGCCGCGGCCGTCGCCGCCGCGCTCGGCGGCGCGCCGGTCGACGAGGCCGTGGACGCGGCCCTCGCCCAGTTGCCCGCCTCGACGGAGATCGGCCGGAACGCGCGGCACGCCGTCGCACTCGCGCGGAACGCGCACGCCGCGTTCGATCTCGTACCCCTGCTGGAGCATCAGATCGTCGACCACGTCTACAGCTATGGAATCGCCGCGGCCGAGACCGTTCCGGTGGCGCTCGCCGTCGCGACGGCGGCGCGCGGCCGGGTCGCCGAGGCCGTGCCGACTGCGGCCTGTCTGTCGAGGGTCGCCGACTCCGCGCCCGCGCTCGCCGGTGCGCTGACCGGCGTACTCGGCGGCGGGGACGGCATTCCGGACTCCTGGCGCGATGCCTGCCGCACCCTCCCCGGATGCGCGCTCCCCCGGCTCGCGGGCACCGACCTGGTCGAACTCGCCGGGCTCCTCGCACACGCGGAACTGACCGCACCGGGTGGACAATTCCGGCATGACGCCAACACCACCAACGACCCCGGCACTCGATGACCGGATCACCGGCGCTCTCATCGGCGCGGCGGTCGGCGACGCGCTCGGCGGACCGGTCGAGGGGTACACGGCCGAGCAGATCTCCGAGCGGCACGGCGGCCGGGTCCACGGCATCGTCGGGCCCTGGAACGGCGACGCCTGGCGCACCGCCCGCCCCATCGCCCCGTACCACAAGGGCGACGGCCACGTCACCGACGACACCCTGATGACCCATGCGCTGATCAGGGTGTACGCGAAGGTCCGCGACCACCTCGACGCCTACGCGATCGCCGATCACCTGGTCCCCGACCTGATCTCCAAGCCCCGCTGGATTCCCGAACTGGAGGCCGAGGCGCTCCCCCTTCAGCGGATCTTCCTGGCCGAGAAGTGGCTCGTGGCCCGTCTCCACTACGGCCACAACGACCCGCGCGAGGCGGGCGCCGGCAATATCGTCAACTGCGGCGCGGCGATGTACATGGCCCCCGTGGGCCTGGTGAACGCCGCGAACCCCGCCGCCGCCTATGCGGAGGCCCTCGACCTCGCGGGCGCGCACCAGTCCTCGTACGGACGGGAGGCGGCGGGCGTCTTCGCGGCCGCGGTCGCGGCGGCCTGCGCGCCAGGAGCGACACCCGCGTCGGTCGTCGACACGGCGCTGGCCGTGGCGAAGGACGGCACCCGCGCGGCGATCGAGGCGGTGGCCGAAGTCGCCGTGCTGCACACGGACTTCGAGTCGGCGCTGGCCCCGCTCCGTACGGCGGTCGCTCCCTTCGACACGGTCGGCCCCGACTACCGCGCCCCCTCCCTGGCCGCCCGTCGCCCCTCCCGGCTGCACTCCATCGAGGAACTGCCCATCGCCCTGGGCATGCTGCTGGTCGGCGGCGGCGACTACCGGCCCACGGTTCTGGGCTCGGTCAACTACGGCCGCGACTGCGACTCCATCGCCACGATGTCCGGCGCGATCGCGGGCGCGCTCCGGGGCGAGCAGTCGGTCCCCCACGACTGGGCGAAGTCGGTCGCCGAGGCCAGCCGACTGGATCTGCACACCCCGGCGCGTGAACTGGCCGCCGTCGCCCGCGAGATCTTCGTACGCGACACGGAACGCCGACGCGCGCACGAGTCGGCCTTCGCCCATCTGACGGCGGACACCCGATGACGTCCACGGCCTCCGGGCCCCCGACGCCCGAAGCCAAGCCCCCGACCACCGGCCCGGCCACCACCGGCCCCGCCGCCACCGCGCCCTCCACCCGGCGGACGACGGACGAGACCCACCGCCGACAGCGCGACGCCGTCCCGTCGGGCGGAGCACTCCCGAAAGCGGGCCCGACGCCCGAAAGCCCGACGCCCGCAGCCGAGCCGCCCACCACCGCCATCGCGACCCCCACGACGGGTACCGCGCCGGGGGCCGCCCGTGAGAGCGCGGTGACGCCGCCCACGGCGACGGCCGGGGAACCGGCCGGGCTCCGGGTCACGTGGGTGCAGCCGGAGGATCTGATCGGTCATGAGCTGCGTCAGGCCGAGGAGGACGGCCGGGACGCGACCGCCGTCGCCAGGGCATGGCGGACGGCGGGCGGCTCCCCCGCTCCCCCGGCAGCGGGCTCGTCGCCCACCCCCGTGTCCCGGCGGCTGCGCACTCTCGCGACCCGCCTCCTCGACGAACTCGCCGCTCTGTCCAGTCCTCTGACGGCCCGTGAGCCGACGGAACTCCACTCGATCCGAACGGCCTGCCCGGGTTGGCCGACCGCTGTACGGTCCGAGGCCCCGCAGCGCCGCCCCGCACCGGACCACCACGGCGGCTCGCAGATCCCCCGGCCTACGCTCACGCCCGCCGCGAACCCGCCGGGCGGGGGACCGGATGCCGGCGCCCGGCCCGAAGGGTGCAGCTCTGAGCCTTGGCCGGCTCCCGCGGGCTTAAGCCGGAACGGGCCACGCGAGGACCGGACGGCAGGACCCCGTTCCGACGGACACGAAACGACCGGACACGAAACGACCGGACACGAAACGGCCGGACACGAAACGGCCGGACACGGGACCACCGCACGCAGGGTGACCGGAAACGAGACGACCGGGAACGAGACCACCGGACACCGGGCGACCGGGAACGGGACCACCGGACACGGGTACCGCGATGCCCTGCACGCCGCCTGGCTCGGCCGGGCGGCGGGCTGTCTGCTCGGCAAACCCGTCGAGAAGCTGCCCCTCCACGCCATTCGCGCCATCGGCCGTGCGACCGGCAACTGGCCGTTGCACACCTGGTTCACCGCCAGAGGTCTGCCCGCGGATCTCGCCCGCGCCCACCCCTGGAACCGACGTTCCGCGCCCACGTCGCTCGCCGAGAACATCGACGGGATGCCGGAGGACGACGACCTCAACTACCCGCTCCTGAACCTGCTGCTGATCCAGCGTTACGGACGGGACTTCCGCACCGAGGACGTCGGGCGGCTCTGGCTGGACGTGCTTCCGGCCGGGCGGACGTTCACCGCCGAGCGGATCGCCTACCGCAATCTGCTCTCCGGGGTCGAACCCCCTGACACGGCGAGCCACCACAACCCCTTCCGGGAGTGGATCGGGGCCGCCATCCGCGCGGATACGCACGGCTGGACCCACCCCGGCGATCCGGGCGCGGCAGCGGCCCAGGCGTACCGGGACGCGTCCCTCACCCACACCGCGAACGGCGTGTACAGCGCGATGTTCATCGCCGCGTCGATCGCCGCCGCGGCCGGCGGAGCCCATGACGTCCATCAGGCGCTCGCCGTCGGCCTCACGGTCGTGCCGCCCGGCTCCCGGCTCGCCGAGGCCGTCCGCTCCGGCATCGACGCGGCCCGCGCCGAACCGGACTTCGACACCGTGGTCGACCGCCTCCACACCTCCTACGGCCGGTACCACTGGGTCCACGCCGTCCCCAACGCCGCTCTGCTCGCCGCCGCCCTCACCCACGCCGACGGCGACTTCACCGGCTCCATCTGCCGGGCCGTATCAGGCGGTTGGGACACCGACTCCAACGGCGCGACGGCGGGTTCGATCGCGGGACTTCTCGCCGGTCGCCCCGAACGGCTGCCCGACCGGTGGACCGCCCCGCTCCGGAACCGACTCGCCACATCCGTCGCCGGCTTCGACGGCATCGGCTTCGACGCCCTCGCCCACCTCACCCACCAGGAGGCCCTGCGCCCATGACCGGCATCGTGGTGCTCGGCAGCACCAATATGGACCTCGTCACGTATGTCGCCCACGCGCCCAAACGCGGAGAGACCGTCACCGGACGGGAGTTCACGACGATCCCCGGCGGCAAGGGAGCCAACCAGGCCGTCGCCGCCGCCCGCGCGGGCGGAGACGTCGCGATGATCGGAGCGGTCGGATCGGACGACTTCGGCCCACGGCTTCGGCGGACCCTGGCCGCCTCCGGCGTCGACACCGACCTGCTGCGCACGGCGGAAGGCCCCTCCGGTCTCGCGACCGTCGTCGTCGAGGACGACGGCGGCAACGCGATCGTCGTCATCCCCGGCGCCAACGGCACCGTCACCGCCCTCACCCCCGGCGACGAAACCCTCATCGCCACCGCCGACACACTCCTCCTCCAGCTCGAACTCCCCCTCAGCGCCGTACTCGACGGAGCCGAGGCCGCGCGCCGCCACGGCGTACGGACCGTACTGACCCCCGCGCCCGCCCAGCCGCTGCCCCCCGGACTGCTCGCCGTCACCGATCTGCTGGTGCCCAACGAGCACGAGGCCACCACGCTGACCGGTATCGCCGACCCCCTTGCGGCCGCCGAGGCGCTGCTGCGACAGGTCCCCGAGGTCGTGATCACGCTCGGCGCGGCGGGCTGTCTCCACGCGAGCCGGGACACCGCCCCCCTCACGGTCCCCGCCCGCGTGGTGAACGCCGTCGACACCACCGCCGCAGGTGACACCTTCGTCGGCGCCCTCGCGGTCGCGCTCGGCGAGGGCAAGCCCGTCGAACAGGCCCTGCGCTGGGCCTCGTCGGCCGCCGCCCTGTGCGTCCAGCGCACGGGCGCGTCCACCTCCATGCCGTGCCGCCCGGAGATCGACTCGGAGAACGACAGCACCTCATGACACAGACACCGCCCACAACCGCCGTGCGCGCCACCCCCCTTCAGGGTCTTCGCGTACTGGACCTGGCCACTCTCTTCGCTGGCCCCCTCGCCGCCACGATGCTCGGCGACTTCGGTGCCGAGGTCGTCAAGGTCGAACACCCCGACCGCCCCGACCCGTCACGGGGACACGGTCCCGCCAAGGACGGCGTCGGCCTCTGGTGGAAACTGCTCGGCCGCAACAAACGCACCATCACCCTCGACCTCTCCGCCCCCGGCGGCCGTGACACCCTGCTCCGGCTGGCCGCCACCGCCGATGTGGTCGTCGAGAACTTCCGGCCGGGCACCCTGGAGAGATGGGGCCTCGGCTGGGCGGAGCTGAGCGCCGCCAACCCCCGTCTCGTCCTGGCCCGGGTCACCGGCTTCGGCCAGTTCGGCCCGTACTCCCACCGGCCCGGCTTCGGCACCCTCGCCGAGGCGATGAGCGGTTTCGCCGCCATCACCGGCGAGCCCGACGGCCCGCCCACGCTCCCTCCCTTCGGACTCGCCGACTCGATCGCCGCCCTCGCCACCTCCTACGCCGTCATGACCGCGCTCGCCGCCCGCACCGCCACGGGCCGCGGCCAGGTCGTCGACATGGCGATCATCGAACCCATCCTCACCGTGCTCGGTCCGCAGCCGATCTGGTACGACCAGCTCGGCCATGTCCAGCCGCGGACCGGCAACCGCTCCGGCAACAACGCCCCGCGCAACACCTACCGCACCGCCGACGGCCGCTGGGTGGCCGTCTCCACCTCGGCCCAGTCCATCGCCGAACGCGTCATGCGTCTCGTCGGCCGCCCCGACCTCATCGACGCTCCGTGGTTCTCCAGCGGAACCGGCCGGGCCGAGCACGCGGACGAACTCGACGAGGCGGTCGGCGGCTGGATCGCCGGACGAACCCGCGACGAGGCCATGTCCGCCTTCGAGAAGGCCGAGGCCGCGATCGCGCCGATCCACGACATCCGTGACGTCATGGACGATCCCCAGTACCGGGCGCTGAACACCATCACCGCGGTCCCGGACCCCGAACTCGGCACCATCCGTATGCAGAACGTCCTCTTCCGCCTCTCCGAGACCCCCGGCGCCATCCGCTGGGCGGGCCGCCCCCACGGCGCGGACACCGAGGAGGTCCTCACCGAACTCGGCCTGACCGAAGCCGATATCACCGCACTGCGCGCCCAGGGCGCCCTATGACCACCATCCCCCTCACCTATCTGTACGCACCCGGAGACCGCCCCGAAGTCGTGCTCAAGGCCCTCGCCTCCGGTGCCGACGTGGTGATCGTCGACCTGGAGGACGCGGTCGCCCCCGAACGCAAGAAGTACGCCCTCGCCGCCACGGCCGAACTCCTCACCTCCCCCCAGCCCCTTCCCGTGCATGTCCGCATCAACTCCCACCGTTCCCCCGAGGAGACCGAGACCCTGACCGGGCTCCCCGGCCTCTGTGCTCTCCGTGTTCCCAAGGTCGCACACAGCACTGACATTCACCGGATCGCGGCCCTCGCGCCCGGCGTTCCGCTCTACGCGCTACTGGAGTCGGCGCTCGCGATCGAGCACGCGTACGCCATCGCCACCGCCCATCCGGCCGTCCACGGCATCGCGCTCGGGGAGGCCGATCTCCGCGCCGACCTCGGGGTACGGGACGGCTCCTCCCTCGACTGGCCGCGCACCCGGATCGTCATCGCCGCCCGCGCCGCGGGCCTGAGACCCCCGTCCCAGTCCGTGTTCCCCGACATCAGGGACCTGGACGCCCTCTACGCCTCCTGCACCCATGGCCGCGCCCTCGGCTTCCTGGGCCGTGCGGCCATCCACCCCCGGCAGCTCCCCGTCATCGAACGGGCCTTCCGCCCCACCCCCGAGGAGATCGACGCGGCGGTACGGGTCGTGAAGGCGGCGGCCACGGACGGGGGCGCGCTGGCGCTGCCGGACGGCCGGTTCGTCGACGCGGCGATCGTGGCGGCGGCCGAGCGGACCCTCGCGATCGCGCGCCGGGAGAGCCCCTGACCCGTACATCTGCATCAGCGCCCGCACGTGCGCCCTCACGCCCTCACAGACGCCGTGAGGCCGCCGGGAACCCCTGAGAGTTCCCGGCGGCCTCACGCCGGACGTCTCGCCGCGCGCGGCGCTGTCCGTCGTATGCTGCCCGGCCCGCGCCGCGCCGTCCGTGCGGTCAGTTCCCCGTGTCCGCTTCCGCCACGGAGGCGGTGGAGCCCTTGGAGCCGGCCGGCCCGCCCTTGTCATCGGACGCGGATGCGGACGCGGGAGTGGATGCGGATGCAGGCGTGGATGCGGGCGTCGACTTCGCCAAGGACGGCTTCCCGCCCTCGGCCGCGCCCTCGGCGCTGTCGCTGCCGTCCGTGCCATCGGCGGGCTGAGCACCGTCGACGCCGCGGGCGTCCTGCCTGTCGGGCTCCACGATCTCCTCGCGCCCCGGCCGGATCCGCGCCGAGATCACGATGTACGCCACAGCCAGGGTGAAGACGATGATCGCGGTCCAGACGTTCAGCCGCAGCCCCAGAACCTCGTGCGCCTCGTCGACCCGCAGATACTCGATCCAGGCGCGGCCCGCGCAGTACCCCGCGACATAGAGGGCGAACGCCCGGCCATGGCCCAGCTTGAAGCGGCGGTCGGCCCAGATGACCAGCAAGGCCACACCGACGCACCACAGCGACTCGTAGAGGAACGTCGGGTGGTAGAGCCCCGCCTCACGGTTCGCGCCCGCGGAGATCTCGAGCGCCCACGGCAGATCCGTCGGCTTTCCGTACAGCTCCTGGTTGAACCAGTTGCCCCAGCGGCCGATCGCCTGTGCCAGGGCGATGCCCGGTGCGAGGGCGTCCGCCCAGGCCGGCAGCGGGATCCCACGGCGGCGGCAGCCGATCCACGCGCCCACCGCGCCCAGCGCGATCGCACCCCAGATACCGAGGCCGCCCTCCCAGATCTTGAAGGCGTCGACCCAGTCCTTACCGTCGCTGAAGTACAGCTGGTAATCGGTGATCACATGGTAGAGCCGCCCGCCGACCAGGCCGAAGGGCACGGCCCAGACCGCGATGTCCGCCACGGTACCGGCTTTGCCGCCCCGGGCGATCCAGCGCTTGTTGCCGTACCAGACGGCCACGAAGACACCGATGATGATGCAGAACGCGTAGCCGCGCAGCGGAAGCGGTCCGATGTGGATCGCGCCGGACGACGGGCTGGGAATGTAGGCAAGTTCCATGGCAGACCCGACGCTACCTTGCTTAGCAGTGGACTCGGCAAGTGCCCCGGCAACGTCTGCATAACGAGGGCGGCCCCGGAGCCAAGGGGGCTCCGGGGCCGTGGCGCGTCGGAAAACGCCGGGAAATGCCTGGTGAGGGCCCTCAGGAGGCCGCCGGGCTCGGGCGCTGGGTCCCCGGCTTCTTCCCCTTGTTCGCTTCTGCGACCCACTTCTTGAGATTCTCCGGGGAAATCTGCTTGCCGCCCTTGTCCGGGAAGATCGACTCACCGTTGAGGAGCACGGTCGGGGTCCCGCGGAAGCCGCCGTTCTGGAACGCCGTGTTCGACTTGTTGACCCAGGAGTCGTGCTTGCCGTCCTCCACACAGCTGCGGAATCCGGCCGTGTCGAGACCGCCGACCTTGCCCGCCAGCTCGATCAGCCTGCCGTTGTCCGCGAAGGCGTCGTCGGACTCCGGCGGCTGGTTCCGGTAGAGCACATCGTGGTACGGGGCGAACTTGCCGGCGTCCTGGGAGCAGGCCACGGCGTTGGCGGCGCGCAGGGAGCCGGTGCCGCCCATGTTCCCGTCGATGATGGTGGCGAAGTGGTACTCGACCTTGAGCTGCCCGGACTTCTCCAGCTCGTGGATGGTGTCCCGCATCACATTCTCGAACTGGGCGCAGACCGGGCAGCGGAAGTCCTCCCACACCGTGAGCGTGGACGGGGCGTCGCTGGCGCCCACCGGGATGGCGAGCTGCTCCTTGCCCTCGGCGCCCGAGGGCGCGAGCAGCGGTCCGGCCACGGAGCCGCTGTCCTTCTCCTTGTCGGCACTCGCCGCGAGGACGCCGACGACCGCCGCGAGGCCGAGGACCGCGACCACCGCGGCGGACACGATCACCAGGCGACGTCGCCTCTCGCGCGACTTCTCCAGCCGTCGCTCCCGCTGGATCCGCTCTCGCGCTGTCCGATTCCGTTCATGATTCTTCTCGCTCACAACCCGCAAACGAACCGGGGAGGCGCGTACGCGCCTCCCCGGTACCCGATCCACCCATACGAGCGATTCGTACGAGCAATGCGCACGAGCGACTCCACGTACGGACGGCCCCCGTGCGGTGACCGGGGAGGCCGGCCGGGGAGGCCCGGCCGGTGAACCCCTCCGGCCGCCGTGTTACCCGCCGGTGCGGCCCATGCGCACGCCTCCGGCGAGGTCCGCGGCCAGGGTGCGCACGGCCGCGATGCCCGCTTCGGCGTCCGGTGCGTCGAGGAGGCGCTTGACGAACGCGGATCCGACGATGACTCCGTCGGCGAAGGCTGCGACCTCTGCGGCCTGCCCGGCGGTGGAGACGCCGAGGCCGACGCAGACCGGAAGATCGGTGGTGGCGCGGGTGCGCTCCACGAGGTCCTCGGCCTGTGCGCCCACCGACTCGCGGGTGCCGGTGACGCCCATCAGCGAGGCCGCGTACACGAAGCCGGAACCGGCTTCGGTGATCCGGGCGATCCTGGCGTCCTTGCTGCTCGGGGCGACGACGAAGACGGTGGCGAGACCGTGCTTCTCGGCGTGTTCCCGCCATACGCCGGACTCCTCGACCGGGAGGTCGGGCAGGATGCAGCCCGCGCCGCCCGCCTCGGCGAGTTCGGCGGTGAAGCGGGCGATGCCGTACCGGTCGATCGGGTTCCAGTACGTCATCACCAGGATGGGCTTGCCGGTGGCGGCATGGGCCTCGCGGACCGTGCGCATCACATCGGCGATCCTGACGCCGCCGCGGAGGGCGATGTCGTCGGCGGTCTGGATGACCGGGCCGTCGAGGACGGGGTCGCTGTGCGGCAGCCCGACCTCGACGATGTCCGCGCCGCCGTCGATGACGGCCTTGACCGCCTCGATGCCGCCGTCCACGGTCGGGAAGCCGGCCGGGAGGTAGGCGATGAGCGCGGCCCGGTTCTCGGCCTTGGCCCGTGCGAGGGTGTCGCTCAGCAGGGTCACGTTTCCGCTCACTTCGCGGCCTCCTCTGCGGTTCCGTCGTACAGCCCGAAGAAACGGGCGGCCGTGTCCATGTCCTTGTCGCCCCGGCCGGACAGATTGACGAGGAGCAGCCCGCCCTCGCCCAGTTCGCGGCCGACGTCCAGCGCTCCGGCGAGCGCGTGCGCGGACTCGATCGCCGGGATGATGCCCTCGGTGCGCGACAGCAACCGCAGCGCCTCCATCGCCTCGTCGTCGGTGATCGCGCGGTACTCGCCCCGGCCGCTGTCCTTGAGATACGAGTGCTCGGGGCCGATGCCCGGATAGTCGAGGCCGGCCGAGATCGAGTACGGCTCGGTGATCTGGCCCTCGTCGTCCTGGAGGACGTACGACCGCGATCCGTGCAGGATGCCGGGCTCGCCCGCGGTGAGGGTGGCCGCGTGCTCGCCGGAGTCGAGGCCGTGTCCGCCGGGCTCGCAGCCGATGAGCCGTACGTCCGCGTCCGGGATGAACGCGTGGAAGAGCCCGATCGCGTTGGAGCCGCCGCCGACGCAGGCGATGGCCGCGTCGGGGAGCCGGCCCGCCCGCTGGAGGATCTGGCGGCGGGCCTCCACGCCGATGACCCGGTGGAAGTCGCGCACCATCGCCGGGAAGGGGTGGGGGCCCGCGACCGTACCGAACAGATAGTGCGTCCGGTCGACGTTGGCGACCCAGTCGCGGAACGCCTCGTTGATGGCGTCCTTCAGTGTCCGGCTGCCGGACTTCACCGGGACGACCTCGGCGCCGAGCATCCGCATCCGGGCGACGTTCAGCGCCTGGCGGCGGGTGTCGATCTCGCCCATGTAGATAGTGCATTCCAGGCCGAAGAGCGCACAGGCGGTCGCGGTGGCGACGCCGTGCTGGCCGGCCCCGGTCTCGGCGATGACGCGTGTCTTGCCCATGCGCTTGGTGAGCAGCGCCTGGCCCAGCACATTGTTGATCTTGTGCGAACCGGTGTGGTTCAGGTCCTCCCGCTTCAGGAAGACCCTCGCTCCACCCGCGTGCTCGGCGAAGCGCGGAACCTCGGTGAGGGCGCTCGGGCGGCCGGTGTAGTTGACCAGGAGGTCGTCCAGCTCTGCCGCGAAGGCGGGGTCCGCCTTCGCCTTGTCGTACTCGACGGCGACCTCGTCCACCGCGGCGACGAGCGCCTCGGGAATGAACTTGCCGCCGAAGGCGCCGAAGTATCCAGCGGCGCTGGGAACCTGACCCTCCGGGTCCGGAATGAAGAAGTCCGAAGACATCGACGTACTCCTCAGAAGGGGCTGACGCCCCTGAAGTCTGGTGTGCAAAGGACACGGTATGCGCGCGCCCGCGCCGCCGCGGTCTCGCCGTACGGTCTCGTCCGCGCGGGCCGGACCGTACGGACGCCCCACACGGTGTGGGGCTGCCGTCGGTGCCTCGCCTGCCCGTGGCGCGACAGGCGGTGGCCCGTGCGGGAGCGTTCCGGGCAGCCGCCCGGAGCGTGCCGACGGGAACGCGTCCGGCGATCGGCGCGCGGCTGCCTGCCCGGGACGATCGTGACCGCTCGGCCGTGAGTCCGCCGTACGGTGGCCGCCTCCGCGGACCTCGAGGCGCGAGGAGGGGAGAACCGGTTCAGCGGGGCGCGTGCACTCCGCGCCATCGCATGCCGTTGACCTGGCCGGGCTCCGAGCCGATGACGTACCGCACCCTCCGCCCGTGCACCCGTCGCGCCGGGGCGCGGCAGCCGCGAGGGCGGCAGCCGCGGGCGAGGCGGGCGTACGCGTCACCGGGGGCGGGACGCGCGGGGCGGAGGGCGGCGGCGGGCATGGGAGGCGTCAGCTCCGGCCGTGGCGCAGTGCGGGGTGCGCGCCCGCCGCGACCAGGTCGGCGACGGCCGACTTGGGGTCACGGCCGGTGACGAGGGACTCGCCGACGAGTACCGCGTCGGCTCCCGCGTTGGCGTAGGCGATCAGATCGTGCGGTCCGCGTACCCCGGACTCGGCGATCTTGACGATATGCGCCGGAATCTCGGGGGCGACCCGCTCGAAGGTGCCACGGTCGACCTGGAGCGTCTTCAGGTTGCGGGCGTTGACGCCGATGACCTTCGCTCCGGCGGCCACCGCGCGCTCGACCTCGTCCTCGTCGTGCGCCTCGACGAGCGGGGTGAGCCCGATCGACTCGGCGCGCTCGATCAGGGAGACCAGGGCCTCCTGCTCCAGCGCGGCGACGATCAGGAGCGCCAGGTCGGCTCCGTACGCACGGGCCTCCCACAGCTGGTAGGCGGTGACGATGAAGTCCTTGCGGAGCACGGGGATGTCGACCCGTGCCCGGACGGCTTCGAGGTCCGCCAACGAGCCGCCGAAGCGGCGCTGTTCGGTCAGGACGGAGATGACGGCCGCGCCGCCCGCCTCGTAGTCCGCGGCCAGGGCGGCCGGGTCGGCGATCGCGGCGAGCGCGCCCTTCGACGGGCTGGAGCGCTTGACCTCGCAGATCACCTGGACGCCTTCGCCGCGCAGAGCCGCGGCGCCGTCCTTGGCCACGGGGGCGCGGGCCGCGCGTTCCTTGAGCTCGTCGAGGCTGACGCGCGTCTGCCGCTCTGCGAGGTCGGCGCGTACGCCTTCGATGATCTCGTCGAGCACACTCACGCGAGCGGCCCCCTTCCGGGACGTTGATGGTCAAGGATCAGCCATGTCGATGGTATCCGCAGGACGGCTCGGGCCTCACATCCGGCCGGTGGCTGTCCCACTGGCTGGGACCCGGAGCAGGTCGCCGCGGGTCCCGAGGAGCCGGTCACGGGGCAAGCGCGGAGCCGAAAGGCAGGTTCCGCACCACGCTGAAGATCAGTACGGCCGCGCCGATCGACCACCACCAGACGGGGGCGACGGAGATCCGCCAGCTCGCCGCGGGCCTCCCCCGAACGACGCGAATCAGCCAAAGTGTCCAGAGGACGGCGAAGACGCCGTAGCCGATGACGGCGACGGCGTTCGCGCCGAAAGCGGTGGCCAGGTCGCCGTGGATGAAGGCGTGCGCGCTGCGCAGCCCGCCGCATCCCGGACAGAACACGCCGGTGTAGCGCAGCAGGGGGCAGGCGGGGTAGTGGCCGGGCTCGTTGGGGTCGATGGCGCCGACGTACGCGAAGGCCGCGGCGACCCCGGCCATGGTGGCGAGCGGTGCCACGAGCCGGCGCGCGAGGGACTGGGGCCGCGACGGGGGCGTCGGCGCTCCCACGGCGGGTACGGGAGCGGCCCAGCGGGCGGAGTGCCCGGTTCCGGGGGGCGGGGCGGAGGTCGGGCCGGCGGGCCATGAGGCGGGTTCCGGGGCGGCTCCGGGGGCGGTGCCGGGCACCGGCCCATGGGCGGACGGTCCGGGAACGGCCGCGGAGGCGGGGCCGAGAGCGGGGCCGGATTCGGGGCCGGGGGCAAGCCCGGCCGGGGATCCTGACGAGGGTTCGGGAAGAGCGGCTCTGGCGGCTTCGGGAGCGGTCCCGCCCAGGGCGGTCCCGGCGGAGGAGGCCCCGACGGGGGCCTCCTGGCCCGGTCCGGGCACGGGTGTGACGGAGGAAGAAGTCATGGCGTCCACTCCGTGATTCTCTCCACGGTGACGGAAAGGCGCAGCCCGGCGGCTGCCGGTCTGCGCCCTGCGTAGCGTGGCCGGGGTCGGCCGGGGGCCCGGTGAGGGCCCGTGGGTCAGGAGGAGGACGAGGAGAACACTGCCCCCGTCGGACGCGTGCGGGCGATCTGCGTCGCCCTCTCGCGGGCCTGGATCCGGACCGCGGACTCCTTCGGCGCACCCATGCCGGCCGACTTCATCGCGAGGCCGACGCCGCCGCCGACGAACACGATGGCGATGCCGCCCCAGAAGCCGAGCGGGTTGGCGGCGACCATGAAGACGCCGGCGACGCAGAAGCCGATGAAGGAGATGGTGACACCGGCCCAGGCAGCCGGTGTGTGTCCGTGGGCGGTGCCCGACATGAATCGCTCCTCGTTGCTGTGACGCTTTGATGAGCGCGGCGGAACGCCTGCGCCCGATGCGAGCCGGAGGCTCGTCGTTCATTGTCCCGTACGCCGTGAACCGATCTGAGGCCGGGGTGATGAGACGGAGATCACACCCGCCGTCGGGCAGCCGCGCGCCGTGAAACGCCGGGGCGGCGGGCCGCTGAGGACAAGGTCACAGCCGGTTCGGGAAGAAGCCCGCCGGACGGGAGGGCGCATGTCCGCTCCCGTGGGCCGCGGGCCCGCGGCCGGGTCCGGAACGGCCTGTCCACCGCCCGTCCCCGCCTGTCCGGCCCGTCCACCGTCCGTCCCGCCTGTCCACCGTCCGTCCGGCCGGGGCTCCGGTCCGTTTCCGTCGGGCTCGGCCCCGTTCCGGACCGGTCGGCCCCGATCGGCCGCTACTGCCGGTCGGTCGGGTCCTCGCCGCGGTCCAGCGCCTTCCACAGGTCCTCGGGCCGGTCCGGGTCCACGGTCGGCGCCTTGCGGGAGCGGGGGCTGCCGTCGCGCTCGTACCGGCCCGACATGGTCGGCCAGAGCCGGCCGTATCTCAGGGCCAGCAGCCCCGCGAGGAGGATCAGCACACCGGCGGCCATGGTCACATAGGGCCAGGCGGTGTGCGTGAGCCCGTCGATCGTGGCGGCGGCGTCGCCGGTGGTCTCGGCCGCCTTCTCGTCGAGCGCGTCCGCGTCGGAGGCCCCGAGGAAGGAGGCGAGGGCCGCGCCCGCGCCGCTGAGGGCGAGCAGCGCCGATACGAGGAACCTGCCCGCGCGGCGTACGGCGAAGACGGCGACCAGCGCGGCGAGGCCCACGATGGCGAGGGCGGTCGGCACACCGGTCACATCGCCGCCGTCGGCGTCCAGCGGCAGGGTGCCGCCGCCGACGTCAGCCGTGCCCTCGGCCCAGATCTGGCCGGAGGCGAGCAGTACGACGGTCGCGCCGACGGCGCCGAGGAGCAGGGCCGCGGCGAGGCTGCGGCGGCCGCGGTCGGCGGCGATGGAAGCGGCGGATCCGGCGCGGGGCTGGGGTACGGGGACTGCGCTCACATACCCCACTATCCCTTACGCCTCGAGCCGTCTTTCAGCCCGGTAGTGGTTACCGGCCGGTCCGGCCGTTCATCCGGTTGGCGGTATGGACCGCGCGGAGGACGGCGGCGGCCTTGTTACGGCACTCGGTGTCCTCGGCGACCGGGTCGGAGTCGGCCACCACACCGGCTCCCGCCTGCACGTACGCCGTGCCGTCGCGCAGCAGCGCCGTGCGGATGGCGATCGCGGTGTCGGAGTCCCCGGCGAAGTCGAGGTAGCCCACGCAGCCGCCGTACAGGCCCCGCCGGGAGGGCTCCAGCTCGTCGATGATCTGCATCGCGCGGGGCTTGGGCGCCCCGGAGAGGGTGCCCGCGGGGAAGCAGGCGGTCAGGACGTCGAACGCGGTACGGCCTTCGGCGACCTCGCCGGTCACCGTCGAGACGATGTGCATGACGTGGGAGTACCGCTCGACGGACATGAAGTCGACGACCTCGACGGTGCCCGGCTCGCAGACGCGGCCCAGGTCGTTGCGGCCGAGGTCGACGAGCATCAGGTGCTCGGCGCGCTCCTTGGGGTCGGCCAGCAGCTCGTCGGCGAGGGCCTGGTCCTCCTGCGGGGTCGCTCCGCGCGGGCGGGTCCCGGCGATGGGGTGGACCATCGCGTGCCCGTCCTCGACCTTGACCAGGGCCTCGGGGCTGGAGCCCACCACGTCGAAACCGTCGAAGCGGAACAGATACATGTACGGGCTGGGGTTGGTGGCCCGCAGGACGCGGTAGACGTCCAGAGCGCTCGCCTCGCAGGGTGTCTCGAACCGCTGCGACGGCACCACCTGGAACGCCTCGCCGGCCCGGATGCGCTCTTTGACGTCCTCGACGGCCGCCTGGTAGTCCTCGCCGCCCCAGAGGGCGGAGAACTCGGGCAGTTCGGACCTCGGCAGCGCGACGGGCGGGGAGACGAGCGGGCGGGCCAGATCATGTTCCATCGCGTCGAGCCGGGCGACGGCGTCCGCGTACGCCTCGTCGACCCCGGTGTCGAGGTCGTTGTGGTTGATGGCGTTGGCGATCAGCAGGACCGTGCCGTCCCGGTGGTCGAGCACCGCGAGGTCCGAGGTCAGGAGCATGGTCAGCTCGGGGAGCTTGAGGTCGTCGCGCTCGCCCGGTCCGATCTTCTCCAGCCTGCGGACGATGTCGTAGCCGAGATAGCCGACCATGCCGCCGGTGAAGGGCGGCAGCCCGGAGGCCAGATCGCGGGGGGTGTGCAGCGTCTCCACGGTGGCGCGCAGGGCCGCCAGCGGATCGCCTTCCACGGGTACGCCGACGGGCGGGGTGCCCAGCCAGTGGGCCTGGCCCTCACGCTCGGTGAGCGTCCCGGCGCTGCGCACCCCGACGAAGGAGTAGCGGGACCATGAGCTGCCTCCCCCGCCTCCCACGGTGTGGGAGGCGCCCCCGTCCGCCGACTCCAGCAGGAAGGTGCCGGGGCGCTCGGCGGCAAGCTTGCGGTAGAGCGCGACCGGGGTGTCGCCGTCCGCGAGGAGGCGGCGGCTGACGGGGATGACACGGCGGTCGGCGGCGAGCTTGCGGAAAGTCTCCAGGTCCATGGGGCCCGACCCTACTGGCCGAACGGGAGGACGTCGCTACTGGCCGAGCGGGAGGACATCGGCTTCGAAGCAGGTGCGGGCCCCGGTGTGACAGGCGGCTCCGATCTGGTCGACCTTGAGAAGGACGGTGTCCGCGTCGCAGTCCAGGGCGACGGACTTGACGTGCTGGACATGGCCGGAGGTGTCGCCCTTGGCCCAGTACTCCTGCCGGCTGCGGGACCAGTAGGTCGCCCGGCCGGTGGTCAGGGTGCGGTGGAGGGCCTCGTCGTCCATCCAGCCGAGCATCAGCACCTCACCGGTGTCGTACTGCTGGGCGATGGCGGGGAGCAGCCCGTCGGCGGAGCGCTTGAGACGGGCGGCGACTGCGGGGTCGAGGGGGCTCGCGGGAACGCTGCTGGTCATGCGCCCATTGTGCCGCCCGGGCGGGGTCCGGTGTGGGAACGTCCACTGGGCGGACCGGTCGCGTCGGCCGTACGCTGGCGAATATGTCGACCCATGCGAAGCGTGAACGGCTCCTCCTCGCGGACCTGCTGGAAGACGCCGGTCCCGACGCCCCGACGCTCTGCGACGGCTGGCGGACACGGGATCTCGCGGCCCATGTCGTGGTGCGCGAGCGTCGCGCCGACGCGGCGGGCGGAATCCTGCTCTCGGTGCTGAAGCCCCGGCTGGACCGGGTGCAGGCGGAGTTCGCGGAGAAGCCGTACGAAGAGCTGATCCAGCTGATCCGTACCGGGCCGCCGAAGATGTCCCCGTACGGGATCAAACAGGTGGACGAGGCCGCGAACACGGTCGAGTTCTACGTCCACGCCGAGGATGTGCGCCGCGCCCAGCCCGACTGGACCCCGCGTCCGCTGGACCGGGTCTTCGAGGACGCGCTCTGGGCCCGTCTGGAGAAGGCGGCCCGGCTGCTCGGCCGCAAGTCCCCGGCCGGTCTGGTACTGCGCCGCCCCGACGGTCAGACCGTCGTCGCCCACCGTGGCACGCCCGTGGTCACCGTGACGGGCGAGCCGAGCGAGCTGACGATGTTCACCTTCGGCCGCCAGGACGCGGCGCGGGTGGAGATCGAGGGCGAGAAGGATGCCGTGGGGCTGGTCCGGGACTCGAAGCTGGGCATCGCCATGTGAGCGGTGGAGCCGTGGGCCCGGCGGTCCGCGACTGGGGCTCCCGCCCCCGCGACAACGCTGTCGGGACGTCCAACGGAGCCCGGAACTCAGGCCCCCGGCGGCGGCCGTGACGTGATGCCGGTGGGCCCGGTCGCCTCCGCCCCGTCATACGGGGTGAGCGGCCGGGCCCGGGAAGCTCAGCGGACCGGGTGGCCCGCTTCTCTGAGCACGTCCTTCACCTGGGAGATCCGCAGATCGCCGAAGTGGAAGACCGAGGCGGCGAGCACCGCGTCCGCTCCCGCGTCGACGGCCGGAGGGAAGTCCGCCAGCCGCCCCGCGCCGCCGCTGGCGATCACGGGGACGGTGACGTGCTCGCGCACGGCCGTGATCATCTCGGTGTCGTAGCCGTCCTTCGTGCCGTCGGCGTCCATCGAGTTCAGCAGAATCTCGCCGGCGCCGAGTTCGGCGGCCCGGTGGGCCCATTCGACCGCGTCGATGCCCGTGCCCTTCCGCCCGCCGTGCGTGGTGACCTCGAAGGAGCCCGACGGGGTACGGCGCGCGTCGACGGAGAGGACGAGGACCTGGCGGCCGAAGCGCTCGGCGATCTCGCGGATCAGTTCGGGGCGGGCGATCGCCGCGGTGTTGACGCCCACCTTGTCGGCCCCGGCCCGCAGCAGCCGGTCCACGTCGTCGGCCGAGCGGACGCCGCCGCCGACGGTGAGCGGGATGAAGACCTGCTCGGCGGTACGGCGGACCACGTCGTACGTCGTCTCCCGGTTGCCGGACGAGGCGGTGATGTCGAGGAACGTCAGCTCGTCCGCGCCCTCGGCGTCGTACAGCTTGGCCATCTCGACCGGGTCGCCCGCGTCCCGCAGATTCTGGAAGTTGACTCCCTTGACGACGCGGCCGTTGTCGACGTCGAGACAGGGGATGACCCTGACGGCGAGTGTCATGAGTCCTCCTCCCGCTCCCCCTGGCCGTTGCGATTGCCCCGGTACGCCTCCAGTTCGACCTCGACCAGGATCCGCGGGTCGACGAAGCCGGAGACGATCGTCATGGTCATCACGGGGCGGACGGAGCCGAAGACTTCCCGATGGGCGCGGCCGACCGCGTCCACGTCCCGCGCGTGGGTCAGGATCAGCCGGGTGAGGACGACGGACTCGGGGCCGAGGCCCAGTTCGCCGATGGCCGCGAGGGCGTTGGACATGGCGACCCGCGCCTGCTCGTAGGGGTCGCCCTCGCCGTACAGTATCGGGCCCTTGAAGGACGTCGTCCCGCCGACGACCACCCGGTCGCCCACCGCCACGGCACGTGCGAACCCGAAGACGTCCTCCCAGGGGGACCCGCTCGCGATCCGCCGGATGTCCTGGTCCGCCTCCGTCATGAGGACACCGCCGCGAGAGCCTCCTCCAGCGTGAACGCCTTCGCGTAGAGCGCCTTGCCGACGATCGCGCCCTCCACGCCCTGCGGGACGAGCCCGGCGATCGCGCGGAGGTCGTCCAGCGAGGAGACGCCGCCCGACGCCACGACGGGCTTGTCGGTGGCGGCGCAGACGTTCTTCAGCAGCTCCAGATTGGGCCCCTGGAGCGTGCCGTCCTTGGCGATGTCGGTGACGACGTACCGGGCGCAGCCCTCGGAGTCGAGTCGCGCCAGGGTCTCGTAGAGGTCGCCGCCGTCGCGGGTCCAGCCACGGCCGCGCAGGGTGGTGCCGCGTACGTCCAGTCCGACGGCGATCTGGTCGCCGTGCCGGGCGATGACCTTGGCGACCCACTCGGGGGTCTCCAGGGCGGCCGTGCCGAGGTTGACGCGGGTGCAGCCGGTGGCGAGGGCCGCGGTGAGGGAGGCGTCGTCGCGGATGCCGCCGGACAGCTCCACCTTGACGCCGTGACCGGCGATGTTCCCGGCGACCTCGGCGATCAGCGCGCGGTTGTCGCCCGTGCCGAACGCGGCGTCGAGGTCGACCAGGTGCAGCCATTCGGCGCCCGCGCGCTGCCAGGCGAGGGCGGCTTCCAGGGGGGAGCCGTACGACGTCTCCGTACCGGACTCGCCGTGGACGAGGCGGACGGCCTGTCCGTCGCGGACGTCGACGGCGGGGAGGAGTTCGAGCTTGGTCACAGTGTTCCGATCCAGTTGGTCAGCAGCTGGGCGCCGGCGTCGCCGGACTTCTCGGGGTGGAACTGCGTCGCCCAGAGCGCGCTGTTCTCCACGGCGGCGACGAAGCGCTCGCCGTGGGTGGCCCAGGTGACATGGGGCGCGCGGATGGCGGGGTTGGTGATCTCCAGATCCCACTCGTGCACCGCGTAGGAGTGCACGAAGTAGAACCGGGCGCCGGGGTCGACCCCGGCGAAGAGGGTGCTGTCGGCGGGGGCGTCGACCGTGTTCCAGCCCATGTGGGGGACGATCGGGGCCTTGAGCGGGCCGACCGTGCCGGGCCACTCGTCGAGCCCCTCGGACTCCACACCGTGCTCGATGCCGCGGGCGAAGAGGATCTGCATGCCGACGCAGATGCCCATGACGGGCCGGCCTCCGGAGAGCCTGCGGCCGATGATCCACTCGCCGCGGGCCTTGCGCAGTCCCTCCATGCAGGCGGAGAACGCGCCGACGCCGGGGACGAGGAGCCCGTCGGCGTTCATGGCCTCGTCGAAGTCGCGGGTGATCTCGACATCGGCTCCGACGCGGGCCAGCGCCCTCTCCGCGGAGCGGACGTTGCCGAATCCGTAGTCGAAGACGACGACCTTCTTCGGTGCGCTCATGACCACACGTCCAGCCGGAGCACACCGGCGACCAGGGCCATCCCCGCCCCGATGGCGAGCAGCGCGATCACGCCCTTGGGCAACCCCTGCTTGGCGAAGGAGTAGACGCCGCCGAGGAAGAAGAGCCCGACCACGATCAGGATGGTGGCGAGGCCGTTCACAGCGCGCCCTTCGTGGAGGGGAGGATTCCGGCGGCGCGCGGGTCGCGTTCCGAGGCGTAGCGCAGCGCGCGGGCGAGCGCCTTGAACTGGCACTCGACGATGTGGTGCGCGTTGCGCCCGTACGGGACGTGGACGTGCAGGGCGATCTGGGCCTGGGCGACGAAGGACTCCAGGATGTGCCGGGTCATGGTGGTGTCGTAGGCGCCGATCATGGGCGCCATGTTCTCCGGCTCGGTGTGTACGAGGTACGGGCGGCCGGAGAGGTCCACGGTGACCTGGGCGAGCGACTCGTCCAGGGGGACGGTGCAGTTGCCGAAGCGGTAGATGCCGACCTTGTCGCCGAGCGCCTGCCGGAAGGCCGCGCCCAGCGCGAGCGCGGTGTCCTCGATGGTGTGGTGCGAGTCGATGTGGAGATCGCCCTCGGTCTTCACCGTGAGGTCGAACAGGCCGTGCCGACCGAGCTGGTCGAGCATGTGGTCGTAGAAACCGACCCCGGTCGAGACCTCGACCTGCCCGGTGCCGTCGAGATCGATCTCGACGACGACGGACGTCTCCTTGGTGGTCCGCTGCACCCTGCCCACGCGGCTCATGCGCTCTGCTCCTTCTTCAACTCACGTACCGCGTCGAGGAACGCGTCGTTTTCGGCGGGCGTGCCCGCGGTGACCCGCAGCCGGCCCGGTACGCCGTTGTCCCTGACCAGGACGCCCCGGTCGAGGATCTTCCGCCAGGCGTCCTGCGTGGCGCCTTCGCCTTCGAACCGTCCGAACTGCACGAAGTTGGCGTCGGAGTCGGTGACCTCGTAGCCGATGGCACGCAGCTCGGCGACCAGGCGGTCCCGCTCGGTCTTGAGCTGCTCGACATACCCGAGCAGCGTATCGGTGTGCTCCAGGGCGGCGAGCGCGGTGGCCTGGGTGACGGCCGAGAGGTGGTACGGCAGGCGTACGAGCTGGACCGCGTCGACCACCGCCGGGTGGGCGGCCAGATAGCCGAGGCGGAGTCCGGCCGCGCCGAACGCCTTGGACATCGTCCGGGAGACCACCAGGTTCGGGCGGCCCTCGATCAGCGGCAGCAGGGAGGGCCGGTGGCTGAACTCCACATACGCCTCGTCGACGATCACGAGGGAGGGCCGAGCGGCCTGGGCGGCCTCGTAGAGCGCGCGGACCGTCCCGGCGTCGACCGCCGTGCCCGTGGGGTTGTTGGGCGAGGTGATGAAGACCACGTCGGGCCGGTGCTCGGCGATGGCGCGCTCGGCGGCGGCGAGGTCGACGGTGAAGTCGTCCCGGCGCGGGCCGGAGAGCCAGCCGGTGCCGGTGCCGCGGGAGATCAGTGCGTGCATCGAGTACGAGGGCTCGAAGCCGATGGCCGTGCGGCCGGGGCCGCCGAAGGTCTGAAGGAGCTGCTGGAGGACCTCGTTGGAGCCGTTGGCCGCCCAGACGTTCTTCACGGAGACCGGGTGGCCTGCCGTACGGGTCAGATAGGCGGCCAACTCGGTGCGGAGTTCGACCGCGTCCCGGTCGGGGTAGCGGTTGAGGCCGCGCGCCGCCTCCCGTACCCGCTCGGCGATGCGCTCGACGAGGGGCTCGGGCAGCGGATACGGGTTCTCGTTGGTGTTGAGCTGTACGGGCACGTCGAGCTGGGGGGCGCCGTAGGGCGTCTTGCCGCGCAGCTCCTCGCGGATGGGCAGATCGTCGATACCGATCGGGTCGTTCACTTGCCGGGCACCTTCCAGCCGAACCTTGCCTTCATCGCCGCGCCGTGCGCGGGCAGGTCCTCCGCCTCCGCGAGCGTGACGACGTGGTGGGTCACCTCGGCGAGGGCGTCCCGCGTGTAGTCCACGATGTGGATGCCGCGCAGGAAGGACTGGACGGACAGGCCCGAGGAGTGGCAGGCGCAGCCGCCGGTCGGCAGGACGTGGTTGGAGCCCGCGCAGTAGTCGCCGAGGGAGACGGGCGAGAAGGGGCCGACGAAGATCGCGCCCGCGTTCCGTACCCGCGCGGCGACCGCGGCGGCGTCGGCGGTCTGGATCTCCAGGTGTTCGGCGCCGTACGCGTCGACGACCCTCAGCCCCTCCTCGACGCCGTCGACGAGGACGATCGCGGACTGCCTGCCGGACAGGGCCGGGACGATGCGGTCCTCGATGTGCCGGGAGGCGGCGATCTGCGGCTCCAGCTCCTTCTCGACCGCGTCAGCGAGCGCGCTGGAGTCGGTGACCAGGACCGCGGCGGCCAGCGGGTCGTGCTCGGCCTGGCTGATGAGGTCGGCGGCGACATGGACCGGGTCGGCGGTGGCGTCGGCGAGGACGGCGATCTCGGTCGGCCCGGCCTCGGTGTCGATGCCGATCCGGCCGGTGAAGTAGCGCTTGGCGGCGGCGACCCAGATGTTGCCGGGGCCGGTGACCATGTTCGCCGGGGGGCAGCCGTCGGGGCCCGTGGTGCCGTACGCGAACATCGCGACGGCCTGCGCGCCGCCGGCCGCGTACACCTCGTCGACGCCGAGGAGGGCGCAGGCGGCGAGGATCGTCGGGTGGGGAAGGCCGCCGTGCTCCTTCTGCGGCGGGGACGCGAGGGCGATGGAGGTGACGCCCGCCTCCTGCGCCGGGACCGCGTTCATGATCACGGACGAGGGGTAGACGGACCGGCCGCCGGGCGCGTAGAGCCCGACGCGGTCGACCGGGACCCACTTCTCGGTGACCGTGCCGCCGGGGACGACCTCGGTGGTGTGCTCGGCGCGGCGCTGGGCGCGGTGGACGATCCGGGCGCGCCGGATGGACTCCTCCAGGGCGGCCCTGACGCCGGGGTCGAGCTGCTCCAGGGCTTCCTTGATCGCGGCCTCGGGCACCCGGATCCGCTCCAGGGTGACGCCGTCGAATCTCTCCGCGTACTCGATCAGCGCAGCCGTGCCGCGATGGCGTACGTCCTCGCAGATGGGCCGCACCTTCTCCAGGGCGGCTTCCACGTCGAACTCGGCACGGGGCAGCAGGTCGCGCAGAGCGGCGCCTTCGGGGAGGGCGTCGCCGCGCAGATCGATTCGGGAGATCACACCGCCAATTCTCTCAGACCCGGATCGGCCGCCGTTCCCCGTATCACTGGCTGATACAGGTCACGGCCACCCCACGGGCAGCCGATGACCACTAGCGTTCGCTCCGTCACTCAGCGGGAAGACCGCTGGACGGGGCTGCGCGCGACTTCGCACAAGCCATTCGCACGAGTGAGGGAAACGGGGGAAACGGCTGTGCCCGAGCCGCCGGACGATGGACCTCCGGATGGGCTGAGCCCGTCCGAGCAGCGGATGTGGAACGCCTTCAGAGCCGGGGGCACGTTCGACGCGAGCGACCCCGATCCGCTGCGGAACGATCCGTTCTCGGCCCGGCCCTGGGGGCCCGAGCGCACGGTCCGCGCCTTCGTCGTCGCCCGGCTGCTGCTGAGCGGTCCGCCGGCGAGGCCGGGGCGGGTCGCCGCGCTCAAACTGCGCGGGGTGCAGATATCCGGCACGCTCAAGCTCGCGGGCGGCACGGTCGCGCCCTATGTGGAGCTGCACGGCTGCCGTTTCGACAGCGAGATCCTGATGCCCGAGGCGCATGTCACGACCGTGCGCATGGTGGGCTGCGCGATTCCGAAGCTGGAGGCGGCACGGCTGCGCACCGAGGGCGATCTGCATCTGCCGCGCTGCCGGGTCGAGCACGGCATCCGGCTCACCGACGCGCAGATCGGCACCGATCTGCTGATCAACCAGATCCATGTGCGGCCGGACCGCAAGGGCCGGGCGATCTCGGCCGACGGAATGCTGGTCGCACAGGATCTGCAGGCCGAACTGATCCAGACGTACGGGGAGTTCAGTCTCCGGGGCGCGAAGGTCGGGGTCTCCCTCAGTCTGCGCGGCAGCAAGCTGCGGGGCACCGCCGAGCGCCGCGCCCTGAACGCACCCCAGCTCACGGTGGAGAGGACGCTCTATCTGACGGCCGCCTGGGTGAGCGAGACCGGGAATCAGGGGGTCACCCCGCCGTTCGGCGTCCGGGGCACGGGCGCCAGGCAGGGCACCCGGATTCAGCCGTTCGAGTGCTACGGAGGGGTGCGTCTGGACGACGGCCGGTTCGGGGACGCGGTGGATCTGCACCGGGCGCGTTTCGTGCTCAGCGCGGGCGAGGAGCTGTCCCTGCGCCGGATCGTCACCCCCGAGCTGCGATTCAACGCGGAGCGCCCCGAGGAGGGGCGGGTCGTGCTGAACGGCGCGAAGGTCGTCACCCTGGTCGACCTGGCGGCGAGCTGGCCGGGTCCCGGCGGTCTGGCGATGGGCGGGTTCGTGTACGAGAACCTCGTGCCGTACCAGGCGTTTCCGCTGAGCCGGCGGCTGGAGTGGGTGGCGTCGGCGACGCCCGAGTACTCCCCGGAGCCGTATGAGCGGCTCGCGACCGTGCTCCGCAACAGCGGTGAGGACGCGGACGCGCGCGAGGTGCTGCTCGCCAAGCAGCGGCGGCGGCGGGAGACGCTGCCGCTGGCCGCGAAGCTCTGGGGCCACCTCCAGGATCTGACGGTGGCGTACGGCTACCGGCCGGGCCGGGCCGCGCTGTGGATGGCGGTGCTGTGGGCGGCGGGCGCGCTGGCGTTCGCGCAGGTGGACCCCGAACCGATCAAGAGGGACGAGCATCCCCGGTGGAACGCGCCGCTCTACGCGCTGGATCTGCTGATCCCGGTGATCAACCTCGGCCAGGACGGCTACTGGCGGCTGACGGGCCCCTGGCAGTGGGCCGCGGCGGGTCTGGTGCTGCTGGGATGGATTCTGGCGACGACGGTGGCGGCGGGGGCGTCCAGACTGCTGCGGCGCGGGTGAGGCCGCCAAGCCGCACTGCCGGAGTGGGTGACGCCCGGTAGCCTCACCGCCGGTGCGGGCAGCGCGTTGCGGCACGCGGTCGTCGCCGCCCTTGGGGCCCCTGGGGCGCCTGCCTTCCTCCGTAGTCCTCCGTGGCTGTGGAGACGGGTGGCACAAGGGCGGCCGTATGGGATTCTCCACCCCGGAACGACCACGCTTCTTTACCCTCTCTTGGCCCGTCTTTACGCTCTCTTGGCCTGGGGTAGGACAACCATTTTGCCGCTACCAAAGCTTCACAGGGATTCCCTGGCGCGGCTCCGACCTGCGGTTTTCAATGGTCCGCACGATGTCATTGCTTCGCGCCCTCCTGCTCACCGCACGCAGGATCCGCCATGCGCCACACCTCGGCACGGCCTCGACGGGCCTGCCGCCCGACGAGGCCGTGCTCCTCGACGCTCCCGACGAACGGATGGCCCCGACGCTCGTGGCCGCCGCGCTCGGCGACTGGGAACCGGCCGCCAAGCTGCTGGCGACCACGCGTGGCGCGGCGGAGTGGGAGAGCCGGGACCGCCATGTCACCCGGCTCGCGGCCTTCGCGTACGCGCGGGACGAGTGGCTGGTGCGCTGGCTGGCCGCGGCCCCCAGGGACCCGGACGCGCTCGTCGTCAAGGCGGAACTGGAGGTCCGCAGGGCCTGGGCCTCCCCGGCGCGCGCCGAACGGCTGCGGGAGATCGGGCCGCTGATCGACGCGGCGGCGGACGGCGCCCCCGAGGATCCGGTGCCGTGGCGGATCTCGCTGGACCACGCGCGCGGCACCCATGCCCAGCACACCGCCTTCGAATCGCTGTGGGAGCAAGCCGTACGCCGTTCCTCGCACCACTACGGGTGTCATGTCGCGGCGCTGCGCTATCTCTCCGCCCAGTGGTACGGCTCCCACCGTGAGTGCTTCGACTTCGCCGAGAAGGCGGCCTCGGACGCGCTGCCGGGCTCGCTGATCCAGGCACTGCCGGTGCGGGCCGCGTTCGCGCAGCTGCTGAGCCGTGACGCCGGCTCCACCGGAACCACCTCCGTGCAGAACGACCGCATCGACGCGGCGGCCGATCTCGCGATCGGACTCTCCGCCGGCTACCGGGCAGGGGACCCCTGGCCCGCGGAGATACGCAACCTCCTGGCGTCCGTACTGGTCAGACGGGGCCGATGGGAGGCGGCGCTGGAGCAGTTCCGGCAGATAGGGCCGTACGCGACCTCCTTTCCCTGGGTCTACTTCTCCGAGGATCCGCTCGGCCGCTTTCTGGAGGCGCGCACCGCAGTGCGGCTGAGGCTGGCCGCCATGACGCCTCTGTGGGCCGGGGCCGGACGAAGCGGATCCGCGGACCACCGGGGATCCGCGGACCACTAGGCTTGTCCGTCGTGACCACCGCTCGACTCCCGCTCTTTCCGCTGAACTCGGTGCTCTTCCCGGGCCTCGTCCTGCCCCTGAACGTCTTCGAGGAGCGTTATCGCGCCATGATGCGCGAGCTGTTGAAGACGGACGAGTCGGAGCCGCGCCTGTTCGCGGTGGTCGCCATCCGCGACGGCCACGAAGTCGCGCCGACCGCGCCCGGTATGCCGGACCGGACCGCGGAGCCCGAGCGCGGACCGGCCGCGGGCTTCGGCGACGATCCGGTCCAGGCGTTCCACTCCGTGGGCTGTATCGCGGACGCGGCGACGATCCGGGAGCGGGAGGACGGCAGCTTCGAGGTGCTCGCCACCGGTACGACCCGGGTCAGGATTCTCTCCGTCGACGCGAGCGGTCCCTTCCTGACGGCCGAGCTGGAGGAGATCCCGGAGGAGACCGGGGAGGAGGCCGGGGCGCTGGCCGAGGGCGTGCTGCGGGCCTTCCGCAGCTACCAGAAGCGGCTCGCGGGAGCGCGGGAGCGGTCCCTGTCGAGCGGCGCGGATCTGCCGGACGAGCCGTCGGTGGTGTCGTACCTGGTCGCGGCGGCGGCCGTACTGGACACACCCGCGAAGCAGCGGCTCCTGGAGGCGGACGACACGGCGGCGAGGCTGCGCGAGGAGCTGACGCTGCTGCGCGCGGAGACCGCGGTGATCCGGCATCTTCCGTCGCTCCCGGCGGTGGATCTGACCCGGACGCCGACCAGTCCCAACTGATCCTTACTGATCCTTACTGATCCTTCGGTCGGAGCCGGCCGGCCCCGACCGAACCTCCGGACGAAGCCGGCCGGTCCCGGCCGAACCTCTGGGCGAACAGGAGCCTGTGAAGTGGCGAAGAAGGCCAAGAAGGCGGCCGGCGGCACCCCGGCGACCGTCGCGCTGACCGCGGCGGGCACACCGTTCACGGTCCACGCGTACGAGCACGACCCGGCGTCGCCGTCGTACGGCGAGGAGGCCGCCGAGGCGCTCGGGGTGTCGCCGGACCGGGTCTTCAAGACCCTCGTCGCCGACGTGGACGGGGAGCTGACGGTCGCCGTGGTGCCGGTGGCGGGCCAGCTGGACCTGAAGGCGCTGGCCGGCGCGGTGGGCGGCAAGCGGGCGGCGATGGCGGACCCGGCGGCGGCGGAGCGCACCACGGGGTACGTCCGGGGCGGGATCTCCCCCCTCGGTCAGCGCAAGCGCCTCCGTACGGTTCTGGACGCGTCGGCCGCGGACCATCCCACGATCTGCGTCTCGGCGGGACGGCGCGGTCTGGAGGTCGAGCTCTCCCCGTCGGACCTGGCGGAGCTGACGTCGGCGGTGCTGGCCCCGATCGGGCGCGCGTAGGGCGTGCTCGCGGTGGCGAGATCGCAGTCCTAGGGGGTCCTAGGGAGTCCTAGGGGCTCGACGGCGGGCCGCTCCTTCGCTACGACCGTAGAGACCGTAGATGGATACGGAACCGTCGAGGGAGGGACTCGCCATGTCCAAACGCACCCGCAAGCGCAAGTGGCGCACCCGCAAGGCCAACCACGGCCGCCGACCCGCGTAGCCCGGCACTAGGTCGTTTCTGATGGATCAGGCTGGATCAGGGAGCGGGGTCTGGTGCCGTGCATCGCAAGGCGGAGGAGGGAATCCATGCGGTCGGGGTACCTCCCGGGCCGCCAGGCCCAGGGTGGGGGTACCTCCCGGGCCGCCAGGCCCAGGGTGGGGGCACCTCCCCGGCCGCAGGGCCGAGGGGGAGCGGTGCCAGGGCACGCGAGCCCAGCAAGATCCATCAGAAGCGGCCTAGGCCCAAGACCCCCGGCTGCCCCGCCCGCGGCGGGACGGCGGGCGGGACGTCAGGTGGATTCTCGGGTGTACCAGTCCGGCTCGGGTTGGGGGTCGCGGGGGCCGAACAGGGCCGTCAGGGACAGATGGGCCGCCATCGCCGCGAGGGACCAGGCCAGGAGGACGCCGTACGCCTTGATCTTCAGCGGGGCGTCGAAGGTGACGCCCTCGCCGACGGCCTTCGCGTGGGCGACCACGTCGTTCGTGGGACCGAACCAGAGGCCGACGCGCCAGGCCAGGACCGAGCCGAGGAGCCCGCCGAGGGCGAGGGCCGCCACGAGGACGATGCCGCCGCTGCGGCGGAACCAGAAGACCGCGGCGGCGGTGACCACGCCGAAGGCCAGGCCCAGGAGGGCAAACGTTCCGTCCGCGCCGATCGACTCCTCGCCCTCGGTGTCCTGGAGGAACACGGCCTTTCCGTCCGAGACCAGCGGCACCCTGGGGGCCAGCCACAGCCACAGCAGGCCCAGCGCCACTCCCAGCACCGCCATGGCCACCAGCACGATCGCGCCGTCCCGCAGGTCGGCCCGGAGTCCGGAGCGGCCCGGGTCGCCGGGGGCTCCGGCGCCGTACAGGTCGCCCGCGTCGTGGCCGTGCGGGGGCACCGGACCGCTCGGCGACCCCGGGTGCCCCTGCTCTCCCTGATGCCCTTGCTGCGACTGATGTCCCTGCTGCTGGCGGTGCGGCTGGTGTGCCTGCGGCGGCTGCGGGGAACGCTCGTCCGACGAGCGGTGGGGCTGGTGGGGCGGTGTCAGCGGTGCGGTCACCACGCCATCGTGCCAGGCGTGTCGCGACCTCGCCTCATCGGACCGCCGCCCGGCGATACGCCCACGTCGCGACCGTCAGCGATACGAGACCGACCACCGCGCAGACCGCCAGGTCAAGGCCGACGACCGCCCAGTCGGGGTTCGTCTGGAACGTCCGGGCGAGCGCGTCGACCCCGTAGGTGGAGGGCAGCAGATCACGCGCGTACGAGATCGGCTCCGGCAGCCTGCTCGCCGGGAGCACGCCCAGCAGCAGCGCGGCGGACATGCCCAACTGTCCGAGCAGTGTGGCGAGTTCCGGCCGTGGCGCGAGGAGTCCGAGCGCCGCGCCGAGCCCGGCGAGGGCCGCTCCGGAGAGCGGGATGACCGCGACGAGGACCCACAGGTGTGTCATGGGCAGCTGGAAGAGCACGCTGCCGGTGACCGCCGTGAAGACGGCGCCGGGCACGGTGAAGGAGGCGTACGCGCCGGCCGCGCCGAGCACCACCGCCGCCGGCGGCACCGGCAGCGTCGCGTAGTGGTCGAGGCCGCCGCTCCCCCGCAGCTGTCCGAAGTACTGGGCGAGGAGGTTGAGCGCGACGAACGCGACCACCAGCACCGACGATCCGGCGACGACGGCCCGCGCCTCCGCGCCGCCGTCGACGACGCCCCGCATCAGGACCATGATCCCGACGGACTGGAACGTCGCCACGAAAAGCAGCGGAATCCGGGCGACCCGTGCCCGCGACAACTGCGCGCGGTACACCGCGCCGAGCGCCGGCACCAGCCGCGCCCTCGGTGCGAGCGGCGCGGGGGCGACCGCCGCCGCGCCGTGGTCCCTGATCTGTGTCCGCCCGGACACCGCCTCCGCGGGCACGATGCTCACGCTTTGACCAGCCCCTTCGTCGCGTTCCCCCCGAGCGCCAAGTACACGTCCTCCAGGCTGGGCGTCGCCAGCGTGAAGTCATCGAGCGCGGCGAAGGCCGCGCCGCCCGTCACCGCCGCGACCGCCGCACGCGCCTCGTCGGGCGCGAGCCTGAGCACCCAGCGGCGGCCGGACTCCTGAGCGGACCCGCGCAGCGCGGCGACCTCGGGCACTTCCAGCGGCGCGCGCTCGCGCCACAGCAGCTCGACCCGGACCTCGCCCGCGATCCGTTCCTTCAGCCCGCCGGGGGTGTCGCAGGCGATGACCCGGCCGCGCTCCAGTACGGCGACCCGGTCGAGCACGGTCTCCGCCTCGATGACGTTGTGGGTGACGAGCACCACGGTCGTTCCCCGTTCGGCACGGCGGCGGTCGACCGCCGCCCAGACGGCCCGCCGGGCGACGGGGTCCATTCCGGTGGTGGGTTCGTCCAGTACGAGCAGTGGGCGCTCTCCCACGAGCGTGGTGGCGAAGCAGGCCAGCCGCCGCTCCCCGCCGGAGAGCCTCTTCAGGGCGCGCCCCGCCAGTCCGGTCAGTCCCAGCTCCTCCAGGACGGCGTCCCGTTCGGCGCGCGCGTCCCGCGTGGTCAGTCCGCGCAGCCGCCCGGTCGTCTCCGCGGCGAGCGAGACGGTCAGCTCGTCGAGCGCCGGGGACTCCTGTCCGAGATAGCCGATGAGGCGGGCGGCGCGCTCCGGATGACGTACGAGATCGTGGCCGAGCACCTCGACGCCGCCCGCGTCGGGCCGCATCAGACCGGTCAACTGGCGCACGAGAGTGGACTTGCCGGCGCCGTTGGGACCGAGGAGTCCGAAGATCTCGCCGCCCTCGACTTCCAGGCTGATGCCGTCGGTGGCGCGCACCTCGGGGGTGGCGGGAACCCCTCGGCGGGCGCGCGCGGCAGGGTACGTCTTCACCAGCCGCCGCACCACGCACACCGTACTCACGAGGTATGAGGGTACGGGGTCCTCGGCGGGCCGCCCCGCGCGGGGCGGGCGGGAGGGTGCGCCCCGAGGATCGGAACGGACCGGATCAAAGGGGCCGGTCCTGGCCGGTTCTGGTGGGAGCGGAGAGAGAAGACCTGGTCAGGTGGGGTGGGTCCGGACGTGTTCGCCAGCCGGGCCGTGGTCGGGTGGGTCGCAGTCCCGCTGTGGAGGAAATCCGAGCAGTAGACTTGATCTGTATGAGTGTCACGTCACGAC